>JARIAA010000016.1 GCA_029264635.1 Psychrobacter sp.
GCTTGCCGAAGAACAGGGCAAGATGGAAGACATCATCCAAGCGTGGGATGCGCATAACTTAAATACCCAGCTAGAAAAAGCCGCTGATGCTTTGCGTCTACCGCCATGGGATGCTGACGTTAGCAAACTATCAGGTGGTGAAAAACGCCGTGTGGCATTATGCCGACTGTTGTTGTCACGCCCAGATATGCTACTGATTGATGAACCAACCAACCATTTGGACGCCGAATCGGTTGCTTGGCTTGAGCAGTTCTTGCAAAACTACAGCGGTACCATTGTTGCCATTACCCATGACCGTTATTTCTTGGATAACGTCGCTCAGTGGATTTTGGAGCTTGACCGTGGCCATGGCTATCCGTACGAAGGCAACTATACTGAATGGCTCGAGCAAAAAAACACTCGTTTAGAGCAGCAGAATAAGCAAGAAGAATCGTTTGCTAAAGCGCTAAAAAAAGAGCTTGAGTGGATTCGTAAAAACCAAAAAGGTCAACAGGCCAAGTCTAAATCTCGTGTGTAGCGTTTTGAGGAATTGAACTCACAAGAGTTCCAAAAACGTAACGAGACCTCTGAGATTTATATTCCGCCAGGTCCACGTTTGGGTAATAAAGTTATCGAAGTCAACGACATCTCTAAATCGTTTGGCGATCGTCTGCTTTATGAAAACCTTAGCTTTAACGTCCCAGCGGGCGCTATTGTTGGTATCATCGGACCAAACGGTGCAGGCAAAACGACGCTGTTTAACATGATTACCGAACGTGATACGCCAGATACGGGCTCAGTCGATTTGGGTGAAAGTGTCAAAGTCGCTTATGTTGGTCAGGTACGCGACAACTTAGATGATAACAAAACCGTTTGGGAAGAAGTATCTGATGGCCTCGATATCATCACGGTTGGTGATTATACGACACCAAGCCGCGCTTATATCGGGCGCTTCAACTTTAAAGGCTCGGATCAGCAGAAACACGTCGGTCAATTGTCAGGCGGTGAGCGTAACCGTTTGCAGCTGGCTAAAACGCTAAAGCAGGGCGCCAACGTGTTGCTGCTTGATGAACCCTCAAACGATTTAGATATTGAAACCTTACGGGCGCTTGAGGATGCGATTCAAGTCTTCCCAGGTACCGTCATGGTCGTCTCGCATGATCGCTGGTTCCTTGACCGTATCGCGACTCATATCTTGGCATTTGAAGATGAAGGTCCAATTTGGTTCGATGGTAACTATTCTGAGTTTGAAACGTATCGCAAAAAGACAATGGGCGACAATGCTGGTCCTAAGCGTATGAAGTATAAGAAAATTACAAGCTAGAAAATTTAGAAAAAATCCATAGATAACGCATTACTATTGCAAAAAGAAGGCGTAACTTAGGTTATGCCTTTTTTATTTGAGTAATTGATTCAAATCGATGTTTATTTCACCAATGCTCATCTATAAGCTGAACTTAATGCTTTTGATTTAAGTGGCAATGGCTTTCTCACCTCTGAGGAAAAAAACGATGCACAGCATGTAGCGATGATGAAGGTAACCTTAAATACTGGCAGAGCATTGGTCTCCTTTTACTGGTGCAATATTCGCTCTTAGCTATATGTCTATCTTAGTTATGTTTTCTAAATTAGTAAACTTTTTCGTAAAATCGAAGCCAAGTCCGAAAGATTGATTCATAATTTAAATGTCTTTAATTAAATCTTTTACCGCTAAATCTCAACTACATCACATGCTATATTTTCTATTTTTGATAACTTATGCCGCAGATCATGCTGCAATAATTTAAGCTTATCCTCAGATAATTTGCCTTCGATAATGACTTGAATACAACTCTCATCACAAGTTTTATACCTTATTTTGATGTCATCAATTATCAGCGTTGTATCATAGCGGCTTAGATCATCTCTATTATCAAATGCAGGCATGACTTCATGAGCAATTGGCGGAATCAGTAATTGATAATAAACAGCTAAATTAGGTGTTTGATTGGTATATTCCTTAATAAAGGCTGAATATTTATGGATCTCATCTTTAAGACTGTCCATCCTGCTTTGTAATCTATCTGTAGTATTGGTTTGCAAATCATCCTGTATTTGTACAAGCTCACTTAACTGCTTATATTCCCAAAGGCTCAAACCATTATTATCTTGCCTTCCAACATAAAACCGTTGCCATTTACGATTAAGATGAGTAATGTTTTTCCAAATGAGCGTGTTTAAGTTAAGCTCCCAAGTATCAATATTATCAAGTAATGGCGAAGTATCGTCTATCAATACTTGCCCGCTCGTAACGATAATTTGATTGTCTTTTAGTTCTGCCTTATGTTTATAAATTCAGCCCATACTGTTGCGTGTGGCGACTTGCTGTATTTTGAAATTATTGAGATTAAGACAGTAAACAGGAGTATGACTATATTGCCGATCTTCAAGATAGCCTAAAGAACCTACGATAATAATATGTGCATCAGTACTCGTACCGACTAAGGTCGCCGTATGAAAATCAGTAGGCGGAAAAATAGCTTTTGGGTAGCTATAAGTATCAATAGATTCATCAGGATGAATAACCGTGACATCATTGTAAATACAAAAGTCTGGATCATAAAAATCTTCATACTCGCCGCCGATTAGAATGATGCACCCATCGGGTAGCACTGTTCGGCTTTGTCCTATACGTGCCTGACACCATATAGGTTTGATTGTTTGAGTATTACTAGTGCGATCGCAATCAACGATGTTTCTTTGGATATCCCAAGCTGATAAATGGTGTCTAATGACCCAACTATAGAATGGATTGGTGACAGGGGTTGGATTTTGACCGCCAAGTATTCTGTGCTTATAATTTTGATGACTGAGTAAAAACTCTCTTAGTTACTGAGCATCAAGATTGATGACATCGCTATAAATATTTTGTTTTCTAATAAATATTGGATTTTTGAGTAGGGATGCAGGAGGGGTTGGATAAGGAGAAATAGGCTTAATGTAAGGGGACAATATAAATCTTGAACAGCGAAAATCAAGCGCCATAATATTAAGCTGGCTTTGAAAATAGGAAGAGTGAGAAAGGTTAGATAAAGAAAAAGGGTGGTTTACTTGATAAAATTTTGGCGTCATATATAGATATCGCAGCATGGCGATAGGCAATGGGTCAGATGAAGTCTAGGTTTAACGCATGAATAATCAAGAATGATTAAAATGCTTAGTTATAGTAGCAGAGATGATTATCAAAAAAAAGAGCTTGATAACGAAGCTCTTTTTTTATGGTTATACTAGTAATTTTATTAAACTACTCTAACCTTAACGCTTGCGCCCAAATTTACGTTGTTTTTTATTGCTAATCTCATTGATAGCATGGGCAATCTCTTCCTCATCAAGGCTTGCCACCTGCTGCAAAATTTGCATAATATCTGGACTTAGCACGTATTTGGCATGATGTGCGATATTATCGATACGTTTGTCAAAGTACAATACGCCCGTCTCTTCATCGGTTTGTAGATAATCAAGGCGTATGAGCGCTGTGACAAAGCTTAAAAATAGCGAACGATCAAAGAAGTCTGGAATATCATCAGCATATAGTACCGATAAGCGTTGCCCTAGCAGATGACATAGATCGACGACCTCCTCGGTCGTCAAGTTGCCCGAGCCTTGTTGCGATAGCAAAGCTAGGGTCATAAAATAGCGTTCAAGGCTTTGCTCGATAGGAGCGGCGAGGACTTC
>JARIAA010000021.1 GCA_029264635.1 Psychrobacter sp.
CGACAAAACCAAGCGCTTGCTTCCATAAAGAGGTAGCAGCAACTGCGACCTTTTTGTGATTATCATTGGTGTTGTAGAGTAGCTCAAAGGTAAGCGGATTATTCTCGTTGTAACCTTCTTCATTCAACAGTTTTTTGGCCTCTGCAATGCGTTTTTCCTTGTCCCAAGTAGACCACTCTGGTGCAATCTTCACATTACCGTTCGCAGAAGTTGGCGTTAATTGATAAGCTGGTGTTTGACCCTGACCGATAACCTTGTCCGCAATGGTGTCACTATCCAGCGCCAAGGCTAAAGCGCGGCGTACTTTAGGATTATCAAAGGGCGGTTTGACCGTATTAAATTCATAGTAATAGGTACAAAGATAAGGCGAAACTCTTAGCTCATCGCCGTTTTGCTCTTTCAAAGAAGCAAATTGCTCGGTTGGAATCTCGTTATAAGTAACATCAACCTCGCCTGCCTGATAACGCGCTACATCGGTCGTACTAGAAGGAATTGGTAGCATCGTTATGGTATTGAGTGTGGTATTCGCGTCATCATAATATTCAGGATTTCGCGTCAGAACGAGTTCATCGTTGATCTGCCATTTGCTAACTTTATAAGGGCCATTGACCACGATGTTAGCAGGGTCGGTCCATTTATCACCAAAGGCTTCAACTGTTTTTTGATGGACAGGCTTAACGGAGTTATGAATCAACATATCTGGAAAATAAGGCACGGGCTCTGTTAAAGTTACTTGCAGCGTCTTATCATCGATGGCTTTTACCCCAAGGGTCTCAATACCAGCTGCGCATTCAACGATTTGATCAGCGCCAACGACTTTGGCATCAACCAAATAGCTTGAATAAGGGGATGCGGTATTAGGATCAACCAAGCGGCGCATGCTATAGACAAAATCCTCAGCCGTGACGGGATCTCCATTTGACCACTTGGCATCACGTAGTTTAAAGGTCCATACCTTATTATCTGGACTCTCCCAGCTAGTCGCCATTGCTGGAATAGTTTTGCCATCCGCATCGGTATTAGTTAGACCTTCAAATATTTGACGACCAATATTCGATTCTGGTACGCCAGACACTTTGTGCGGATCAAGCGATTCAGGCTCAGTACCATTATTGATGGTTAGCTCTTGAGTATCTGCTAGTACGTTTGGATCAATATTGGCTGCTGAGCTGGCACTGCTATTGTTGGCCGTATTATCACTACAGCCTGTCAAAAACATAGCAAGGGCAACAGAGGTGGGCAAAAATACAGCAGAACGAAGGGTGACAGGGTTGCGGGTCATATAATATCCTAGCGGGCAAATGAGGATAGACTAACTTTTAGTAAATCCATTTAGGTTTAGTATCTATAGTCCGTACAAAATAAAAGTGTCATGTATTTTATCTGGAGGCAAGGCTGATAAAAATTTTCTTGCTTGCTGTGCCTATGCAGACAGAGGCTACAAAAATTTCTATCCGCCTCGCCGTAACATTTTTAAAGTGAATTGACTATATTGTTGTCATGACTGTTATTGATGTCGTTGATAGAAGCAATCTTTACACTGACTTTGAAAGGGCGTCATAAATCAAACTTGCGTCACAATCAGTCGTTGCTAACCACTATTAATAACACATTTTAGAAAACTATTAGTAACATTAATAATAAAAAAAGTTATCGATGTCAACAGCTTTTCATTCTGTAGAGAGAATATTAACTAAAAAGCACTCCCCTGTTCGGGGCTATTAATGTCTAAAAACAGGCGTAACTGATAATTTTTTTTACTGATTTACCTATTTTTGTCGTATAAACCCTATTGATACTCTACACTCCATTTCTATGTTACAAATTGTATTTTGTCTCGCTCGATACTCCTATCACTTTGTCAAATTCTTATTTGCCTTATCTATCTCCAACACTAATAAACATAACGCCCCTTTATAAAAAGCGCTAAGATAAGCCATATATTGTTTTTATAGAGAGCGCTATGACCCAACCGCGGCGTACTGTCGAGCAATTACTCAAGCAAGGATTACTTCCTTTAGCCCATGCAGATACAGCGGCATCCTACTTAGGCATTCATCCTACTAAGCGCGCTTGGCTTGCCTTTTTTGATAAAGCATTGCTTATCATTGGTGTGATAACGCTGGTATTGTCATTGGTTTTTTTTATGGCTTATAACTGGCTACATTTAGGCAGGATCGGTAAGTTTATCTTAGTTGAAGGCGCGTTGGTTACGAGCATTGCACTGTATGTCCTACTCTCTTTTAAGCGTAAATTTGCATTCGTTCGCCAGTTGTTGTTGCTGGTTGCGAGCGTGATTACGGGCAGCTTGTTGGCGCTATTTGGGCAGGTGTATCAGACGGGCGCAGATACGTGGCAGCTGTTTTTTGGTTGGGCGCTGTTGATTGTGCCGTGGGTACTTATCGCGCGTCTCCCAGCGCTGTGGTTATTATGGCTTGGGCTGATTAATGCCTGTTTAATCCTCTACTTAGATGTCGTAGATCTGTCGTTTATTAGCCATGATTACCAAGAGGTCTTTCAGGTAGCCACTTTAGCATTGATAAACTTTGGGGCGCTCAACTTATGGCTCATTACCCTTGATAATAATCATAAAAAGGCACTCATTACTATAAAACCCCACTTGCACTGGAGCACCTATCTAGTCGGACTGCTAAGCACTTACTTTGCGACTCATTTAGCAATCGTTACTGTTTTTAATGATAGTTATATCTTAGCCACGCTCCTGTCTTTACTGTTATGGGCAAGCTGGTGCACCTTTATTTATTGGCGCTTTTGTAAACGTCACATTGACTTACTGATGCTCACTTATCTGTCATTTTCTATCATCATCGTGGTAATGTTTTGGGTGGGAGAATGGCTGTTAGATGAC
>JARIAA010000057.1 GCA_029264635.1 Psychrobacter sp.
CAACGGTTTACTTACTGCAGTTTGGGTACCTATATTTATAGGTGCATTAGGTATTTAAAGATGATTGATTTTGAATGATGAACATTGTGATATCTTTTATCAAGATACCATTCATCGTTCCTACTTCTGTTCAGATATGTTTAAAATTTTTAAACCTATCCTTGTGATAAGTCACTCATTAAAATAATTTTTACAAATTTATCGTTTAATTTATTTCTACTCATAATACGCCAGCATAAGCTTAATATTTTGATTGTTATTACTTTTTTACAAACTGAATAGAGTTTGAATCTTAAGTTTGGTTAATTTTATAGGGCTAAAAGTTATTTTATGTTATAGTAAGCAACTATTATCTTTTGTATCTATTGCAAGTGATTTTTGTTAGACGTAATTTTTGTTGGCTACCTTAGTTTAGTTGTTAGTAAGTGCTTGCATTATGACAACGGATTGGGTCAGTCGAACAACACGCCTATAAGCAAAGCAATTTGCTACTATTTGATGAAAAGTGATATCTCTATGATGAATATTGTACCCTTGTTTAATCGCTGTCTATCTCCACTCCTATTGACCGCTCTTACCTTAACGACGTTATCTGTCACTGCCCAAGCTGGCAATATGTATATTTATAAAGACCAAGGCGGACAAGTACTTCTTACTAATGTCAATCCAAGCGGCAACTTTGATAAGTTTACTAAAAAAGTAAAAGTCACCTATTATAAAGACTCAAAGATGTATGACGGTGGTAGTGATAGCATCGATTACGGCAGTAGTTCTGCTAGCAAAAGTGGTACCCGCAATTCTTATGATTCTTATATTCGCGCCTCGGCTGCCCGCCACGGTGTCGACCCTGGCCTTATGAAAGCAATGATGCATACAGAGTCTGCGTTCAATCCAAATGCGCGCTCCCCTGTAGGCGCTCAAGGTTTGATGCAACTGATGCCCGCTACGGCCAGTCGTTTTCGAGTGAGCAATCCTTGGAACCCTGCTGATAATATCGAAGGTTCAGCCAAATATATTGCTTGGCTCATGCGCCGCTTTAACAACAATGTTGAATATGCTGTCGCTGGCTATAACGCTGGTGAAGGTAACGTAGATAAGTATAAGGGTATTCCACCGTTCAAAGAGACTCGCAACTATGTTAAAACAGTCATGAGCCGCTATCACAGTTTATATAAGAACGACTCTGGACTCTCTGAAAACACTATGAATGCTAGTAATGCAACTACCAATAGTGGTATGCAAACGGTTAGTTACGGTACCAGTAATAATAGTGCTAGCGCCAGTTATGCTAATTCAGCTTATGCAGCACTTCGCTAAGATCAAGTAACCAACGTAATAAACAACGTCTAAAACATAAAAAAACCCGTTAAATGAATAACGGGTTTTTTATATCTATACTACTTGCTTTATATGATGTAAAGCTTATTTATTAGCCGCTTGAGTAGCAGCCACTTCAGCAGCAAAGTCTTCTTGCTTTTTCTCAATGCCTTCGCCCACTTCTAAGCGTTTAAAGCCAAGTACTTTTACGCCTTCAGCTTTTAGTACGTCGCCCACTTTTTTCTCATTGTCCATAACGTATGGCTGACGTAGTAACGTCACTTCGTCTAGGTACTTACGTAAGCCACCTTCGATCATTTTTTCAACAATGTTGTCAGGCTTGCCAGACTCTTTCGCTTTAGCTTCGATAATGTCTTTTTCGCGCGCTAGTACATCAGCAGCCACATTTTCATCATCTACGGCTACAGGGTTGAACGCTGCAATGTGCATAGCCAGGTTTTTGCCAGTCTCTGTACTGCCGCCCTCGAAAGAGACCACAACACCAATACGTAGACCGTGACGATAGGAAGCAATGTTAGTGCCTTCAAGCGTTTCAACGCGGCGAATTTGGATGTTCTCACCAATTTTTTGTACCAAAGATACGCGAGCTTCTTCGACAGTTTGACCATCACTATAAGGTAGCTCAGCGATAGCAGCAACATCAGTCACGTTATTTTCTAGAGCAACATTAGCCACTTTTTCTGCAAATGCTGTAAAGCTTTCATCTTTTGCAACAAAGTCGGTTTGGCAGTTAACTTCTAATAAAAACGCTTTGTTAGCATCTTGAGCGATAATAATAGCGCCATCAGCTGCGATGTTACCTGCTTTTTTGGCCGCTTTCGCTTGACCAGACTTACGCAAGTTATCGATGGCAACTTCAACATCACCATTGGCCTCTTCTAATGCTTTTTTACATTCCATCATGCCAAGACCAGTACGGTCACGCAATTCTTTTACCATTTTGGCAGTTACTTGTACCATGGGAATTACCTCAGTATTGTTATATATGAACGTGCTTATATCCTGACAAATATATTGATAAAAGCACTGTCTTTTTTAATATGGCTAATCTAATGACAAACGACATTAATATGGATAGCAAATACCGTCCAATAAATATTTATCTGTTAACGACTTACCTGCCAACAATTTGAACTACTAATAATAAGGCATGACGAGTAAAACTACATCATGCCTATGGTAAGCTTTTATTAATGTCATTTTTGTTAATGCTATAAAAATACTAATAAAAATTATATCAGACTATCTCTAGCATTAACTGCAAGACTTTTTAGATCAGCGATTTACTCTGCTGGTGTTGCAGCGTCTTCTGTTTTAGCGTCAGCAAAAGCTTCTTCAGTAGCAGGAGCGTCTTCAACAGACTGTTCTTGATCAGCTTTACAATTTGCTTGAGTTTGTGCGTACTCTTTACCCGCGATAATAGCATCGGCAACAGCCGTCACATATAACGTTACCGCACGGATAGCATCATCGTTCGCTGGAATGATGTAATCAACATTGTCTGGGTTAGAGTTCGTATCAACGATACCGATAACTGGGATACCTAGATTTTTTGCTTCTTTAATCGCAATCGCTTCGTGATCAACGTCAACAACAAAGATCGCGTCAGGTAGGCCGCCCATATCTTTAATACCGCCTAATGAACGCTCAAGTTTTTCCATATCGCGAGTACGCTCGAGCGCTTCACGTTTGGTTAACTTTGCAAACGTACCATCTTCTGCTTGTTTTTCAAGCTCTTTTAGACGATTGATTGACTGGCGTAATGTTTTCCAGTTGGTAAGCATTCCACCTAACCAGCGATGATCAACGTATGGCATGCCAGCGCGAGTCGCTTGCTCAGCGATGATGCCGCTTGCCGCACGCTTAGTACCAACAAACAATACCTTGTTTTTCTTCGCCGCGATGCTGTTTACGTAGTTTAGCGCTTCGTTAAAAGCTTTTACGGTGTGCTCTAGGTTAATGATATGGATCTTGTTACGTGCACCAAAGATATATGGACCCATTTTTGGGTTCCAAAAGCGTGTTTGGTGACCAAAGTGAGCGCCAGCTTGTTATAAGTCGCGCATCGAAACTTGGGTTGGATTTTGATTAGCCATGTTAACTGTCCTATTGGTTGGGTTATGCCTCCACATCACAAAAACTGCCTATTTCGCAACACGCATCTGCTTAAGTATAGTGCTTATAAGAACGCCTTATACAAGTGCAAATTAATCAAGTCGCCAAACACCCAGCAATTTTTTGCCATGATGTGTGTGTCATTGGTTGGTTTAAAAAATTGAGCTATCGTTTCATCTTAAGCACAAATGAATGTGAGTATAAAAATAGCTGCGCTGTATTTTATCATATAAAAGACAATAAGCTCCAGCAGTTTATTCATATACATAGGAGCTATAAATACTTGTTTTGATTACCTACTTTGCTTATCTATGGGCACTATGTCATGAAATCAATACTTTAATCGTAAAGTAAAAAAACGACACATTCATGCCGTTTTTTATTGATGCTTGATTTTGTATTGTTAATTCAAGACTATGTGATACAAATGCCTATCACCGCATGATAATCGCGCCACGTAAACGGGGTAATGTAGCTATGACGCTCTTTTGGTAAATAAGACGTACTTGGTGCACCTTCAACGATATTAGGAGGTGAGATAATAAATTCCGAGCCAAACTCAGTACGGGCATTACCCGATATCGTATTTGCCATCTCGCCAAGTAAGTCTTTCATCATCGTGATCGAAGAATCAGGCTCGCCCATCACTTTTATGATTTCTCGCAGCATAATGGTAGGAGCGCTCACGTAAACACAGCCTTGAAGAGGCCCTGAGATTTTAATAACACCGCTATAATCATAACCAATAGTACTTTTATTGTTATTCAAATAGGGGGTGTCAATAGCGACTTGTGCATCATCAATCTGTGCAAAAAATGCATTAATTGAACTAAGAAACACGCCTAACTTCTCTACATTAACCATAATATATTATTGTCCGTATTTATCATGTGCCAGCAGGATAATTAATCCTGCAGACAGACTACAATTTCACCGACTTGTGAACGCCAAGTGATGGGAATAATAAAGGAGCGCTCATCGCTGGGCAATACAATACTTTGCGGTGAACCTTTAAATACAAATGGCACAGAGATATGAAACTCACCGCCAAATTCGTTACGAGCATTGCCAGCTATCGTATTAGCAACTTCACCAGCAAGGTCCATGTAAATCTCTTCACTATCATCAGTCTCACCCATGCTCTCTAATATAACAGAGAGTAATTTGTGTGTTGCTGAAAAATATACTACCCCTTTTTGGACCCCTGATATACCAATGACACCTGTATAATCATGGACCTTTGGCTGTTTGTTTTCTAGCAAGTAAGGCGTATCAGCGATAAGCTCTTCTTCACCAAATTGGTTAAAATAGTTACTAATGATACTTAAAAAGATTTGTAACTTTTTTTCTTTCATAATGACATCTACTTAGATCGTTGAATGGTATTAGTCTTGCATCAGCTCAAATAAAGATTCTACAAGATCTTCCTCTGAGAAGGGCTTGCATAAGAATCCACTGGCGCCTAACGATAAAGCTTCAATACCTGTAGATTTATCTGACAAAGCCGATACGACCAATATCCGTACCTTAGGATCAATAGTGATAATTTTTTCTATACATTCAAGACCATCCATCTCTGGCATGGTTAAATCCATGGTAATAACATCTGGACGGTGTATATTGAATTTTTCAATGGCTTGGACTCCGCTAGTTGCTGTCGCTACCAACATAAAGTTCCCTGAATCGTAAGCTCGCTGAATACGGTTACGAATGATATTAGAATCATCAACAATCATGAGTTTGTACATAACTAATTTATTATCCTCAATTAAGCTTTAGGCAGCGTAATGACAAAGCGTGTCATCTTACCAAGCTCACTATCTACATTAATCTTACCGTTGTATTCTTTAACTTGAGCTTTAATAATATCTAATCCAACACCGCGGCCACCGTCTTCATCAGCATCATCTTTAGTTGAAAACCCAGATGTAAACAGCTGTTTACGTAGCTCACTACGATCAAGTTGACCGGCTTGCTCGGCACTGAAGCGACCCATATTGACCAGTTTGTCGCGGATACGATCATAATCGATACCTTGACCATCATCTTCTAACGTAATAGTGAAGTCGTGATCATTGCTTTGCATTTCTAAATCGATAGTACCAGTAGCAGGCTTGCCAGAGGTTGTACGGATGTCAGGCGTCTCGATACCATGGACCACAGCATTGCGTAACAGCTGAATACTAATCTCTTTGACTGTCTTTTTGAGACGTTCTGGAATATTAGACTCAGCTACGGTCGTGCTATTTAGCTGTATTTTTTTATCTTGTCTTGCCGCGATATCTTGAGCAAAATCATGATAGTACGCCAACAGATGGTTATCAGAATCATCATTTAAGTCGATAAAGTCGCCCTTTTTACTCTCTAAACTGTCTTTTTGAGCGTTTATTGTAGTGCTGGCACTATCAACGGGCACTGTAGAGGCTGAATTTTTTGCCGCTTTAGTATGTGCTGTACTTGCAGGCGACGTGCGATTGATACGTTCACACAAAGTTTCGATGGTATTAGAAAGACTTAATAAATCATCCAAATGGACAGCCAACGGTAAGAAATCATTGCCTGATAACTTGCCTTGGTTTTGTAGTACATTTAGTTTGTCTTCTGCATCTGATGCAATCTTAGTAAAACTATGCAGTTTTAGTGCAGACGCTTCACCTTTTAAACTGTGCATTTCACGATAAATGGCATTTAGTTTTACTTCAAGCTCATACTGCGAGCTACCAGGGTTTTTCAAAATATTATTTATTTTTTCGATATGATCTTTAGTATTGTCAATAAATTCGTTGATGATTTTTGGATTTACATTCAAAATCGTCGTTAACATCTCAATCTGCATATCGTTTTGTGAGCGCTCTTTTTCTAAACGCTGCTCCAAATAGACCGCGTCTGATACATCGTTGACGTTGACCAAAATACGCGCAATCTCTTTGTCTTCATAAACTCGTGAGAATTTAAAGTCTAAGAAGCGACCATCTTCAGGTTGTCCACCAGAACTATTATTAAGCATCACTTTATGTAAAGGATTGAGATCATTCACAAGCTTTTCTTTAACACGCGGGTTGTAAAGCTGTTCAACGAACTGACGAGTGGTGGCCAGATCTTTATCAGAGATACGGCCCCGTAGGACGCTAGCAAAGTTCTCTCCTGCCAAGTTATCCGTACCAATAATATTGCTCAGTGCACGCGAATGCTGTTGACCAATATTCAAGTCTTTATCGAGTAGGAATAGACCAGTATTGACCGTTTCCATAATCTCTTGCGTCTCACGACGAGCCGCCAATGCTTCGGCATCCGTCTCACGCAGACGGCGTACAAAGAAGAATACAAAGATTAAGAAGTAGGCGAAGATCGCAGCAACCCCTAATATTTGGATTAATCGAATTAGGTTTGCCTGATTTTCTGAGGCCGCATAAACGTCTTCAGTCAACTGATCAAGAGAGTCGTTCATGAGCAAACTTGAGGTCTTTGCTTGCTCTACTGCTTGTGCCAAATCATCCCCAGAGTCGACAGCGATATTCTCAGCATCAGCCAGATACGCCTGAATCCTAGGTTCTAAAAGCTGCCACTGCTGTTCAGCCGCATCAATATCCGCTTGAGCTTTAGAATCGATCTTTGGTAGATTATAATTATGACCGTCTTCATCTACAATAACGCCGCCTTGCTCAATAGCAGCAAGAGATGTCGTAATAAATTCAGTATTTTCGCTCAAACGTCCTAAAACCTGCTGCATATGTGGTGAGCTAGTATCCTCACCGTAACTGATATCCAAATCAAGCAGATCTTTAATTACCGATTGGGCACTATTGGCAACTTTATTAGAGCGGTCAATAAGCGCCGTGTTTCTCTCAAGTAGACTTGAAGTATAAAACGTAAATGCTAGCAAGGCTGCAATCAAGGTCAGGAATAGTGCAATGGAAATAATCAGATTTTGATAGCGTTTGTTTTCTATATTAGGGGTAGTTGCCATCTTCTTTATTCCTTAGTTTACTTGTGCGGTAATATTAGGATCCGCTTCAACCGCTGTATCGGCCATACCTAACCAACGATCTTCAATCTTTTTGAAAGTGCCATTGGCTTTGAGCTTATCAATGCCTTCATTAATATTATTAATAAGATCCGTATTACCTTTTGCCATGAGCACAACCTGCTGCGCTGATGGAGTATCGGCCCCTTCATAAGGCACGATATTGACTTTATATTCTGGATAAGACTTTGCGGTGTGCTGTAGCGTTGGCATGTCATTTAAGATCACATCAACATTACCTTGTACTAAGTCTCCATAAGATAAGAAGATAGTAGGTCTTGACACTACCTCAATACCCATCTCTTTTAGGACATCTTCATGTTTTGAGCCCTCAAGCGCCCCAGCTTTCAGTCCTTTTAGGTCCTCTAAGCTTTTGATATCAAGCTTGCCTTGTGGGTACATAATTGCTGATGGATTAAAAAAGTAAGGCTTTGAGAGACCATAATTTGTATTACGCTCATCTGAATAAGCAACCCCTGATACCGCTAAATCACGTTTGCCTGATTCCACGCTATCGAACAATCCCTGCCAAGTTTCTTTATAAAACTCGACCTTAAACCCCTGCTCTTCTCCAAGAGCACGGATTGAATCAACATCGGTGCCCTGCATGTTTCCATAATCATCCTGAAAGGAGAATGGTGGCAGATCTCCTGTCATAGCAACCTTTAAGACTGGTGCACTATCAGGTAGTTTACTGACAAAATCATCTTGATTTTGTGTCTCTGTCACTGGTGCAGAAGTAGTAGTATTGGCATTCTCCTGTGCCGCAGTATTGTTGCTATTACCACATCCTAACAAACCAACGCTCATAACGAACGGTAATACTTGGTACAGCTGTTTCATAGTCTGATCCTGAATCTGAAAAGTTATTTGTTATGTTTTTTGACCTGATAGCATGTTTAATATATAAAAAATACGACATATAGTTACATTAAGAAATATAAATGCAATCTGAGGGAATAGTTATTTGAGAATCACTTAATAGCTTCAGTTAGCTTCGATACTAAGTCAGATCTAAGGTAGCCATATGTGA
>JARIAA010000149.1 GCA_029264635.1 Psychrobacter sp.
CGAATTTGCTCAGCAGTATGGTTATGACGAAGTAAATATTAACGTTGGCTGCCCATCAGATCGTGTACAACATAATAAGATTGGTGCCTGCTTGATGGCCGAACCGAATACAGTTGCTGATTTGGTAAAACATATGCAAGCGGCGGTTGATATTCCAGTGACAGTCAAACATCGCATTGGTATTGATGACTTTGACAGTTATGAATTTATGGCAGATTTTGTACAGACGGTAGCAGCAGCAGGTTGTACGCGCTTTATCGTTCATGCACGTACTGCTTGGTTGCAGGGGCTAAGTCCCAAACAAAATCGTGAGATACCGCCGTTACGCTATGAAGATGTTTATCGGCTCAAACAAGACTTTCCAGCGCTTGATATCGAGATTAATGGTGGTATCGATACGGTAGCAGATATTAAAGCGCATTTGGAACATATTGATGGGGTGATGATTGGTCGCGCGTTTTATCATAGTCCTTATCTGTTAGCAGAAGCCAATAGCTTATGGGGTCAGCCTGCTCCTAAGCGCTCAGAGATTTTGGCGCAGCTGTACCCGTATCTAGAGGAGCAAATCGCAAAAGGCGAAGCACTTCCTACGATGACGCGACATTATTTAGGACTGTTTCAAGGAATGACGGGCGCGCGCAAGTGGCGTCAAGCATTGAGCGGTAAGCCGCAGTTAACGATTGATGATATTAAGCAAGCGGCATCCATGGTACTAGCATTAAACCCTGATGCTTAGCTTGTTTTGTCTCAGCTTGTTTCAATTAAACGTATTCTCAATCAACCTACTTGCGTAAGATACTGCCACATAGCAGCGCCATTATTAATCATATGTAGCAGCATAGGCAGTATGAGCGAGCCTGATTTGAGACGCGCGTAGCAAAAAATAAGGGCAAGCACCACAAGGGTACTGATCTCATACATACCATACTGCAAATGAATAGCTGCAAAAATAAAACTGGTGACAATGCTTGCTACCACTGCACCGCGCTGCATCGAAACAGGTGAGGCAGCAAACTGCTCAGCGATAGCTGACCACAATATACCGCGAAACACTAACTCTTCATATATCGGTGCTACAATCACTATGGCAAAAACCAACAGCCACAATGAGCTGACGGACTGATATAACGGATCTACAAAGACCAGTGGAGATTTATCCAAAAAATAAGTCAAGGCCTGACTGCCGATCATAAATATTAGCAATATGCCAAGCATACCCATGCCTACCGCTAATGAAAACGGTTTGAGCGCTAAATACTGACGCACATCAGCGGACCTCAAGCGCAAAATCAGATAGCTAAGTGTCATTAGCAGTAGGCAACTGATGATAATTGAAATGCTAACTATCGTCCCATTACTACTGCCAAAGAAGAATATGTCGCCTACGTCTGAATTTTTAGTAGCAGGCAATAGCAGCTTGCCAGCGATATATATGCCAAGCAATTGACTGACAAAAAATGCTATCAGCATTCCCACCGTTAGTAGAAATGTACCCAAGCGTGAAAATAATGGCAAATGCTGATGGTTGAACGCAGGGTTTGTAGTTAAGGTATGGTTTGGCATAACGTAGTAACTCAAGACGTCGATTCGTCAATTCTTACAAGAAATCTAGTATAAACAACCTAGTATGAATAATGGTCACTCGTCTTACTCTGTTAATTGCTGCTCAATCAGCTCTAATACTTGCAGCGCGACTGATTGGGGATGCTCAAGCGGGAACATATGACCACCTGCATGGGTTTGATAAGGAATACCTAGTCGATTTTTTATTTGCTGCGGAAAACGACGTTTTAAAAAGATACTATCCTCTCCAATAATCAACGTGACTGGCGGTTTGGGTTTACGGTTGGGCGCTAGCCAGTACCAAGATGGATTGGTACGAAAGACAGCAACTTCACAGGCTTTAGGAATAGCCAAAGTGACTTTGCCATCCGCACGTTTTTCTAGGCCATGCTGAATATATCCCTCAAAGCTACGCTCGTCAAAATGTTTAAAAAACCCTTTATGGCGCATCTTATTGTAAGCCTCTTCACGGCTGTCCCAAACATCTCGGCGGTTCTTAGATATCCCTGCTGGTGACAGTTTGTCCATCAGACGGTTATTCATCATCGGTAGCCTGTCTACTGTTTTTGCCACATGCCACAGCAAACTGGCCTTACCATAAATCCATGGCGGATCCATAAGCACGGCTTGATTAAAAATTTCAGGGCTACGGTATAACGCCTGCAAAGTACACATGGCACCCAGTGAATGACCCACACCCACCACTTGAGAGACGCCATGCTTCTTACAGGTATTTTTCACACTATCAATCACTTGCTGGGTTAAACGGCGCCAATGATCGTCGACTGGATAGTGTGGATCGCCGCCAAGCATTGGTATATATTCAATCGTAAAAAACTTAGCGAGCCCTTCAAAAAACGGCTTGTAAACAGCACTTGGCATTCCATTGGCATGGGCAAAATGAATGACAGGTTTTTGTGTTTGTTTAGATACAGGTAACGACGTAAAGGTTTGCAAATTGATTTCACTCATGACGGACTCTCATTGATTCACACAGATATGCGATACACTATTTATCATCATTAAATCTTACATACAATTGAGGCTGAGTATAACCATATACTCAGCCTCAATAATCATACACCTTAAATATGACTCATAAAATGCTTAGCGCATTTGCACGTTGCCATCTTCTTGTGGCAATACATCCAGATTGATGCTAGTGCCAACGCCTGCTCCTAGCTTGACAGCAAAGCGATCCATAAATAACTGGAAGGGATCCATCGGCGTATAATTAACGACATTGTCTAACTTTAGCTCTTTTTCTAAGCTTGCAATACTACCCGTCTTATCTGCCAACCCTAATGCAATCGACTGCTCCCCTGTCCAAAACAGACCTGAAAATAACTTATTGTCTTCTGGGTTTTTTAGACGATCACCGCGGCCTTCTTTCACAGCATTAATAAAGTGCTTATGCGTATTGGCGAGCACTTTTTCGACATGCTGTTCTTCGTAATCCGTGAGCGGACGCGACAAGCTCAAAATATCTTTATATTCGCCAGCAGTGATAGTGCGATCTTCAACACCCACTTTATCCATCAAGCCTTCAATATTATAGCTTGGCATAATGACCCCAATTGAGCCTACCAAACTTGACGGATTGACATAAATCTCATCTGCAGCCGAGGCAATATAATAAGCACCAGATGCACCGATATCGCCAATCACAGCGTAGAGTTTTTTGTTTGGATATTCTTGACGCAGATTTATCATAGTTTGCCAGATCTCATCTGACTGTACGGGCGATCCACCAGGGGAGTTGATTTCCAACGCTACTGCTTTTGAGTTTTTATTTTCAAACGCTTTCGTCAATGCTTTGTTAATATCATAAGCATTAGCAACATCGCCATTACTTATCGTCCCTTGCAATTCAACGACAGCTAAATGCGGCTTGCTCGTATCAATACCATCGAGACCTGTTGGCGCCTCCTTAGTACAGCTGCGACCTATCATTAAAAACAGTAATAATATGTAACCAAAGGTGAGAAGCTTAAAAAAGATACTCCAACGTCTTGAGCGGCGCTGCTCTTCTACACTGGCAAGTAAAGTCTTTTCAATAAGACGCCATTCTTGTCCACTTGGCTGATTTGGCGACATTTGCTGCGAAGATACCGGGTGATTTTCTAAATCATCAGGGCGTTTATTGGGATCTGGTGGCCAATTGGGCATATAACTTCCTAGGTAAGAAACTGTCTAAAGCAATAAAATGGTAAATATTTGATATAAATATCGACAAGGTGCTAAGTATGGTGGTATTTCAGTTTTGGTTCAATAGTGAAACCGTGAAATGTTGTCCTATTAGTAAGATATGAATAATAGCAATAGGATGGTTAAGGTTCAGTATTAAAAGCTAAAGCTGCCTCTACTATCTGATGATCATAAGTGACTATTTCGTCCACTTTTTGCTGCTCTATTATGTCAGCATTTATCTGTGATGCACTATGACCCACCCATTGAGTCGCATGATTTGACGTTATATCAATAGCGAACGGATCAGCTGAGCATAGCAGCGACCACATCTGCCAAACACGCGCGTGAGTGTCGGCATTGACAATAATACGTGATTGTAGAGATTTATTCTGATAGCTATCTTGCTGATCACTTCGCTGGTTTTTTTCTAATATCTGCTGATTGGAGGTGACTGTCTGAGCAGTAGCACGAGCCGATTTTAACGGCTCGGCGGCATCATATTTTAACACTCGTATAGGCAAGTTACTATCAATAGTAACGCTACAATCCCAAACACTGGCATCATCTATCTTGCTCCATCCCGTGATTGCTTGTAGCGTTAACCCACCATTAAGGAGCTGCCAAGTTTTTCCCTGCTCGCAGTGCTGAGCACTGATCGTTGTTTTTGCGACAGATGGTTTACTGTCTATATATAATCGCTGATAAGCAGGCCAACGCTCATGACGCCCAGCTTGCCAATATTGATGGGTAGGCACATTTTGGCTCAATTGCAAAACAGCCATCGCTAGCAACTCAGCATTTTTTGGCTTGTCTTTGGCAGCCTTGTCTTTTTGTTTGCTCAGCAAAGTATCTGTCAATGAGGGCACACTGGTTTGTACGATGATACCTTCTAGTTGCTTGATTGATAAGGTACGTAACTGTTGTTCGAGGCTTGCGGACAACTTATCGGCAGTCAGCGTACTGGGCATTGTGCGCTGACCATTTGGCCTATGATCGGCTAAGAACAGCCAGCTAGTACTGCCTGATAACGATACTTTACCATTATTATCAATTGCATCGAGTTTATTATTTATAAGAGGATATTGCAGCACTGCGGCGCTCACATAACGATCGCCGGTCGGCAAAATATACAGAGCCGGCGTGGTTACCAGTGACTGCTGATTGGCGTACACCGTCATCATTAATAGAGTCAATGGAGGTAGCGCAAGCCAGCGACTGATAAGTCCACGCGGTAACAGCCAAGGTAACATCGCTAACAACACGATAAGCAGTATAGTCGTATTTACTGGTGTATAGAGCCACGCCGCTGATAATTCTCGTAATGATGTTAGCCATATGATGACTTCATGCAAGCAGACTACTATGGCACTAACTAGCGTCCAAATACTATCTGCGACAACAGGCAAAAACAGATAACAAAGCCCTGCTAGTAGATTTAACGGGACGATGATCCAGCCAAATAAACCAATAGCGAACAAATTAATGAATAGCCCCCATAAGGATGCTTTGCCAAACAATAGCAAAGTGATAGGCAACAATGCTATAAATAACCAAAACTGGAGTTTAAATATGCGTGTGCCTATTATCCATAGCCGCGTAACCCATATTTTGTCTTTGGATGCATCATGATGGATAGAGCGTTGATGCGGCTGTACGATAACGGGTTCATTATGCGAGTACGATGTATCGTCGTATCTTAATAACAGGGCTACTGCGACAAAGGATAACCAATAACCCGCTTGCCATAGTACATAAGGATCAACCCATGCCATCAATACTGCCAGCGCCAACAATATTTGTATGGTAGTCATAGGCAATAAAGTCAATCGCACCAATCCTATTACTAGCAGCATCCAAGCAGTACGTGCGGCTGGCACGTCAAAACCTGTATATAAAGCATAAATGAAGGCAGCAACGATCATCACCCACCAGCGCACCTGCCAACGCGGTATAAAGCGATAGAGTGCTGGACACAGCCGATCAAACAATATTACCGCTGCCCCTGCTAATATAATCGCCAAAAATAAAACGTGTGTCCCTGAAATGGCTAAAAGATGAGAAATACCTGCCAGCTGATATAAATCTTTGGTATCACGACTGATCAAACTGCGATCGCCCGTGAGCAAACTGAGCGTAACCGCTTTTGCTTGCTGCTCAGCGGTGGTTTTCGTCGCCCAATCTTGATAAAAATGTTGCCGAAGCTGCCAACGCCATTGATCAATGTTAATGCGTAAGCGTTTTAGGACTGAGTCAGCTGCTTTATCAGGCCGTAATCTCGCTTTAGGGAAGCTTTCTGACGCTTGAGCCGCTTGAGCAAGAGGTACTCCCGTTGCCATGATAGTTGCCACACCATCGATGTGACGACTACGTAACCAGCGATAACTATCAAACCCCGTCGGATTGTTAAGTGCTTGCTCGGAGGTGGCAACTGGCGCAAGCGTCAAGGTCATCATTAGCTGATCCCCTGGCTGCAAAAGATTTAAGTCTGTTGCCTGTACATCATTAGTATGACTTTTAGGATAGGCGTTGAGTAAGACACGATATTGATGTCCATCATCAACCTCACCATTACCTAAGAGATCATTGTCAATATAGTTTATCGTTGCTGCATTTAGATCTTGAGATGTGAGTTCAGAGATCAGCGGAGCGAGTACTCGTAATGTCGCTACTTGCCGATAACCACTATTCGTTGCAGGATCATAGACGCTATCACTAATCCCTTCAATGGTTACCCATGCTTGCACTCGCATAGGATCTTTTGTCTTAGTGACTTCTGCTTCTTGGTGAGCAATGAAAGCTTTTACCGCACTACCCATAATAAGCACACTTGCTACTGTCATTAATAGCAGATAACGACTAGCAGTAAACAACAAAGCAGCATTTCGCCTTTTATCTTTAAAAGATGAATGGCTAGATGAGGAATGGTTAGATAATGATACTGCGTTACGCTGAATAATCAAAAAAAAGGTAATGGATGTTGTAATTAGTATGAGCCAAATTGAAGCGCTGGTCGCAGTTAAATTGCTTGAGGTCGCCATATCCTCAGCGAGAGATAAGACCCCTGTCATGGCTACCATAATTGATACGCATACCAACCAATACATCAGCGCTCCTCGCTTGATGATCTACTATTTAAGAGGACAACTACAGTACTGAAGATAGCTTTCCTAACTATATTGTCCTATACTGATTAGGCTTTTTACGGTTATCGTCTTTCATCGTTACCCGTCCTATCTGCTTTATTAAAAATACTTATTAAAATTATTACCTACCATCCTCTTAGAACCTACTAAGTGCAATGTGCAATGTAAATGTACAGAACGATCAAAGGCAAACTTGTGTCTCAAAAACGTCTTAAAAGCCTATTACCTACGCCCGAAAAAATCTTAGAAAGCCGTACTTTGAAGTTATTTGCGCCGCATTTAGCTGACGCGCGTTTGTGGCAATTTAACCGCCACAGTTTAAATAAAGCCGTTTACATCGGCGTATTGAGTGCATTTTTTCCATTGCCTGGACAGATGTTATTGGCTTTAATTGGGGCGCTTATTTTTCGCGCCAACGTGCCTATGGCACTTGGTCTTACTTGGATTACCAATCCACTCACTACTTTGCCAGTTTTTTACGCTGGATATTATCTTGGCGCTAAGATTATGGGTGAGCCCATGATTAGCTTGAGAGTGATTGGAAGGATGATCGCTGACTTTAGCTTATGGGTACTGTCAAATGGTGCCAATCCCTTTGTTACTTATCGCGGCACGGTATCAGTAGCTGCATTTTGTTTAGGACTGACGATACTGGCAGTCGTGTCCAGCATTGTTTGTGGACTGGCTTTTAAGGCGATCTGGCGCTATAAAACGGTTTCTAGTTGGCAAAAACGTCAAAAAAAGCGGCAACTAAAACACTCAAATAAACGACCAAAGATTTAATAAAAGCCAGTTTTGACTTACTGGTTTTTATGCAAACTTATTAATAGGCTTCTTGGTTTTCATTTATTGATGCCATAATATGGTCAGTAAAGCTATTGTCCATCAATAGGGTACTCACCACTTCTTTATCTCTTAATAGGATGTAGCGCTTGCCAGTGGCACTATCTTGCACTTTCAAGTCATAATCAGCACCAGCTAATGTGATGGCATCAAAAGCTGGTGTGAGCAGAGCTATTTGTGCTTGACTATCAATTGTGTCAAATAGCGTTGGGTCAATGTATGGCTTTAATGGCTCGTCACCTGCTTCGATGCTGCCAAAAGCAGAAACTGGATCGTCATCTTTACGCATACTGCTCATCCTTATGAATTTTGTTTAGGCTCTGCAAATCATGCGAGCACTTTTTTGTTGTTAAGTTTTCTAAGTGTTTAACAGCCTTAATACTCTGCCCAATGTCCGTTACGCAGTAATAACTGTCGATCAGCAAGGGCCGCTAAGTTGCGATCATGCGTTACCATCAATAGTGCTGTTTGCATGGTGCTTTGTAGCTCTGAGAGCAAACCAAAAACACTTTGCGCATTATCATAGTCCAAGTTACCCGTTGGCTCATCGGCCAAGATGAGCGATGGCTTAGTAACCAAGGCGCGTGCGATAGCCACACGCTGACGCTCGCCACCTGATAGCTCACCTGGTCTATGATCCAACCGATGTCCTAAACCCACATTTTTTAACAACTCAATCGCTTGCTGGCGTGCCTCTGTCGTTGAGACTTTTGGCCGCATCAATAGCGGCATTGCCACGTTTTCCACCGCAGTAAACTCTGCCAATAAATGATGAAACTGGTAGATAAAACCCAAATGCTGATTGCGCATCGCGCCGCGTTCGGTTTCATTCATCTGATTTAGACACTTGCCATGTAACCAAACTTCGCCGTCAGTTGGCGTATCTAAACCACCCAATAAATGCAGCAAAGTACTTTTACCTGAACCACTCGTGCCAACGATAGCAATACGCTCACCTGCGTTGACAGACAGATCCAGCCCCGTCAATACTTGCGTGCGCACTGCGCCTTCATCATATATCTTACTGATGTTATTCGCCTCTAAGATGGCCGTCATACCACTTCCCTTATTCATACTTACTGCCCATTCAAAATCGGCATATGGAATTTATCATTATATTTTTGTACAACCAGTAGCTGACTTCACCCTACTCATAACGCAATGTTTGCGCAGGTTGTATTTTAGCTGCACGGCGCGCAGGATAAATGGTTGCCAAAAAGCTCAATACAAATGAGGCACCTGTGATCACTACTACATCAGTGAGTCGCAGCTGCGACGGCAAATAATTAATAAAATAAGCATCGAATAAGTTTAGGCCAAAACTTTGATTAACCCAGCCCAACACATCACTAATACTTAGTGCAAATATAATGCCAAGAATAGTGCCAGCTACCGTACCAATCACACCAATGACAACCCCTTGTACCATGAATACTTGAGTAATCAAGCGCGGGGATGCGCCAAAGGTTTTTAAAATCGCAATATCGGCTTTCTTATCAGTCACTAGCATCACCAAACTTGAGACAATATTAAACGCGGCCACAAGAATGATTAAAAACAGTAGCAAACCCACCATCGCTTTCTCCATTTGAATCGCTCCAAATAGATTCCCATGAGTCTGTGTCCAATCATTGGGATACAGCTGTTCAGGCGCAATAGCCGCCGCTTTTTGCGCAGCGATCGGTGCATTGAACAGATCATTGAGCTTCATACGAATCCCCTGCGCCCCTTCTGGCAAGCGCAGCAGTTTAGCGGCATCACTCATTGGGATAAATGCCATTAAGCTGTCAACTTCAGGACTAATACTAAAAATACCCGTTAAGGTAAAACGCTTAAACCGTGGTATCACGCCAGCTGGTGACGGCGACGCTTCGGGTAGCACCAAAGTGACTTTATCACCGATCGTTAGACCAAGCGACTGCACCATCTCTTCACCCAGCACAATGCTAAAATCGCCACCTTGCAAAGTATCAATATCGCCTTCTATCATATGATTGTTAATAATAGAGACGTTTTTTTCGTATTCAGGATCGACACCAGTGACCATAATTCCTGCAACCTGACCGTTTGACGTCAACATACCTTGCAGCTGAATAAATGGGGCGACTGCCGTAACCTCTGGATCTTCTTCGATACGATCAGCAAGCAGTTTCCAATCACTGATAACCTCAGGCGAAATCACTGTCGCTTGCGGTACCATTCCTAAAATACGGGTCTTTAACTCTCGATCAAAGCCGTTCATGACTGATAGAACAGTAATCAATACTGCGACCCCCAGGGTCAGACCAATCATGGAGATCAATGATATAAAAGAGATAAAGCGATTACTGCGCTCTGCTCGGGTATATCGTAAGCCGATAAATAACGCTAAAGGACGAAACATATTCAAACTCTTTATCTTATCTAGATGAGCCATTATTATATAAATATCTTAATTCAAGCTTATAAAAGCCAATTACGACAATGCTTATATTAGTATTAAACTCACCCATAAGTATGGTTTTAGACCTGCCAATTGAGGCGGCCCAAAAAGTGGATAGTTTGACACAATTTTTCTAATATGTGCCAATCATTAATAAAAACCATGAGCCTTTTTTAACCAAGCACAGGGCTTTGTGATTATTTTTTTATGAGGGACTTGCTATTACTTGCGTCTATACCTATATATTACCTGCTAAGGACAATTGTCATTAACCCATCATTGTTGTTTGTTGACCCATTGCTAATGATGTCGCTGCGCAAACATAGCACAATAACAAGGCGGTATATAATATATTGCTTAAGTATTGGCTTACTGCGCTAGTAACAAAGGCTGATAACGCCGCATGACATCATTACGTAAAAGTCCAGACCTCATAGCTGACTTAAGTTTGAGTATTTTCATGACCATTAATTATCACTATAAAAACGTACAATCTCCCACCAAAGTTACCTTAACAGACGAGCAAACTGCTGGTCATGCTGATCATTGGCGTATTTTGACCGATGATATGAGTCGTGATGTGCCAGAGTGGCTACAGCAGATGATTGAAAAGGCGGCGATGCCTAAAGGCCTTAATAATAATGTGAGCTCGCAAGATACTTGCCTACTGCTCTCAGAGGATGAGCCTTGTCATATTAATCAAGTACTTGCGATGAAAGACGGTAAGCCTGAATGCTTTATTAATGCTTATCCATGTGTCGATGGCCCTTATGGTCTCCATTGTACGATTGAACGTATGGTCGTTAACGAAAATACCCATGATGCCGTTCTGCGTTTACGTAGCGTTGATGGCAGTATTATCTATGCGTTTGATCAACTTTATACCGCCAATCGTCATCTATATCAGCAGAACACCTCATATTTTGTGAACTTTAGCGCGTGGGCGCACGAGATTACGATTAGTGAGCAAAGTGAAGTCATTATGGTTGAAGATCAAGAGGCCATTCGCTATCATCGCGCGTTCAACGATATCGTTGCTGCTAACGATGGCCAAGTACCAAGTGACATCCAAGAGCAAATTAAAGAATGGAAGCCTGAGACCGAGGCGCAAATGGCACCGGTAGAGATTAATTTGGGTCACATGTGTGCTTATCTGTTTGGAGATACATTAGGACAAGAAGACGAAGCTTGGTGCCAAGGGCAAGTGATTGGTAAGCAGCAGACTACATTTAATGGTAAGCCCATTATTTTGTTCGATGTAGTTATATTACGCGAACAAGACGCAGATCCCTTTGTAGTACGTATCGGTGCCTTGAGCACCTCTATGACGCAAGCTATCCAAGTAAATAGCTATATTCAAGCAAATATCTGGTTACAAGCAGCAATCTATAAAGAAAATCAAAATACTAAAAACTCAAAAGTTCAACTACAAACACAAGCCATCTAGACATATCGGAAATAGACTTATAGTTATTGTCTGCCAAATACCGATCCACGAATGACATCTAACTTCGTTAAAAAGCCCCTAATACATGTTAGGGGCTTTTTATTGGCTAATAGCTAGCAAAGTACAGCTATCATCAATCAAGCTACAGAATTACGCCATAGTAGTCATAGTTTTAATACGTTTAAACAGCTCTTTTTGCTCTGTACTTGGGCGCGCCGTTTGTAATGCCATGAGCTGTGACATATCTCCTTCAACACGAATCTTACCGCCCATAAAAGCGCCCATAATCTCATTCATATCAAAATCGGTGATAATGGACTGCAACGTATTGCGATCAAGCAGCAAAGTCGTCGTCGCAGTATCGTTAAGACCTTTATGTAGCAGTCCATCCGAAAAGTTTGCTTCAATATTTTGTTCAGCATCTGAAACTTTTAAATTAATAACCATATTTGCCAAAGCTGGTGGAAGGTTCAATTCGCCCGCTTCATTGCCCAGTTGTGACACCTCATCAAACCAAGCATCTGTCAAAAAAACTGCCATATTATTATCCTTGATAAACTTACCATTAATGTTACTGCGCTTCATTATGGCTCGATTTTAAACTAAGTAAAACCTAAAGATACGACTATTTGCTAAATTGTAACAAATTCGCCTCTTTTAGTTTCTGACCACAACGAACGCTCAAGCGCTTATTAAGTCTTATCTGAGAGGCGATTTTTTGTCATAATCACTTATATTACTTTATATATCATATTGATATCTTAATAGTATTTGTTATGATGAGCACCGCTAATGATTCATCATTTCATTATTAGTATAAATGACTCATTGAGTGACATGTAAGCATAGAGTGGTGCAAATACACTATGATGCTTCTGCAATTTTATCTTAACATATGGTGCTTATAGGAGTATCATAAGTGAAATCATACAGTTAGATAACTTTGGTTTAACACTATTAACTAAGAACGTAAATATGACCTTGTTACCGTGATATCGCTATGATTCTTTATACTGAGATAACAGCTTTTCATGTCATTTATTTTCACTAACAACAGTAGTACTCACAATCAGATCGCTGCACTATGCATAAAGGTTGTGGGGCAAATAATTTACCAAAGAGTTTGTATTTTGGCGCATAGTTCTAATGATATTTTATCGAGATTGCGTTACAATACCTTAAACAGAGTCGGGAGTTTTAACTAAACATTACTTAAACGTGTTTTTGTCCGCCACTACTTGCGCATACGTCTATTATCATAGGTTATCTAATCAGATGTTTGATGCGTATAGACAGTGCCATGTTCTTTTATTAACTTTAACGATGTATTAATCGCCTTATCCTCACTGAATAACGATGATAGTTTTAGTTCAATTTCATTGTTAGATAATCCCCTGTGAGTATTTACTCTGGCTGTTAATAAACCATTAAGGTGATATCTGATATAGACACTAACATGCACCACAACGGTGTTAAGACTATTTTTTTAAGTTTTTATAGTCTAGATATTGTGGAGAATTAGTTAATTCTGTTGATAATTCGGGCTGTAAAGGAATCATCCAATGAGTTTACAAAACACAGCAGTCGCCCCAGTTGACCGTGAGTACGAAATTACTGTCGTAAGATTTTTTACGATTATGGCCGTCATATGGGGCATCGTCGGCATGAGTATTGGTGTGTTCATCGCTTCACAATTAGCGTGGCCAGCACTCAACTTTGACATTCCGTGGCTAACGTTTAGTCGTTTAAGACCGCTACATACTAACGCGGTCATTTTTGCGTTTGGCGGTTGCGCCTTGTTCGCAACGTCTTACTACATTGTTCAGCGTACCTGTAAAACAAGGCTGTTTGCGCCTTATCTAGCTTGGTTTACCTTTTGGGGTTGGCAAGCGGTTATTGTGTCAGCGGTTATTACCCTACCACTAGGTTTAACCTCGACTAAGGAATACGCAGAGCTTGAGTGGCCGATTGATATTTTGATTGCTTTGGTGTGGATCTCTTATGCCATTGTTTTCTTCGGTACACTTATTAAGCGTAAAACCTCGCATATTTATGTCGCTAACTGGTTCTTTGCTGCCTTTATTATTACGATTGCGCTATTACATATCGTAAACAGTATGGCGATCCCTGTTAGCGCGTTTAAATCTTACTCATTATTTGGCGGTGCAACCGATGCAATGGTGCAGTGGTGGTACGGACATAATGCGGTAGGTTTCTACTTGACAGCAGCGTTCCTTGGGATGATGTATTACTTCGTTCCAGTACAGATCGGTCGTCCTATTTATTCTTATCGTCTATCTATCGTTCACTTTTGGGCATTGATTGCTTCTTACATGTGGGCGGGTGGTCACCATTTGCATTATTCAGCGCTTCCAGATTGGACGCAGTCACTTGCAATGGTGTTCTCAATCATCCTGTTTGCACCATCTTGGGGTGGTATGATTAATGGTGTGTTAACACTATCAGGCAGTTGGGATAAGCTACGTACTGATCCAATCATTCGCTTTATGATTGTGGCACTGTCGTTCTATGCGATGTCGACGTTTGAAGGCCCGATGATGTCTATTAAGACAGTTAACGCCTTATCTCATAACACAGACTGGACAGTAGGTCACGTACACTCAGGTGCGCTTGGCTGGGTCGGTATGATTACTATCGGTTCATTATATGTACTATTACCACGTATTTATAACAAACCAAAAATGTACTCTATCAGCTTGATTACTACGCATTTTTGGTTGGCGACAGCAGGTACTATCTTTTATATTGTCTCTATGTGGATTTCAGGTATTGGTCAAGGCATGATGTGGCTTGCAACGAATCCTGATGGTACTTTAGTATATAGCTTTGTTGATACTGTTGAATTCTCGCATTTCCCGTATATTGGTCGTGCGTTTGGTGGTCTACTTTATGTCTCAGGTATGTTTGTAATGGCGTATAACGTTTATCAGACCCTTAGAATGCCAGAAGGCAAGCCTGTAGATGTTGCAGATCCTACTGATCATGAACCTAGTGTCGATGAAACCTCGACAGCTAACGTATAAGGAGTGATCATGGCTGGTACACCGCATGAAATTATTGAGAAAAACACAGGCTTATTGGTCATCTTTATCGTTATTGCGATTAGCTTTGCAACGTTGGTTGAAATCGTACCATTGATATATGATAAAAAAGCCCCTGAAGAAGGTGGGGTAAATGCTCCCCTTCCCGCTATGGAGCCGTGGACCGCGCTCGAATTTGAAGGTCGTGATATTTATATTCGTGAAGGTTGTC
>JARIAA010000181.1 GCA_029264635.1 Psychrobacter sp.
GCAAGTAGTGCGTCCAACGGGTTTGATTGATCCTGAGATTGAGATACGTCCAGTATTGACCCAAGTCGATGATGTGCTGTCGGAGATTACCAAACGCCGCGAGCTTGATGAGCGTGTGCTGATTACGACTTTGACTAAGCGTATGGCAGAGGACTTAACGAGTTACCTTAAAGAATACGATGTCAAGGTCGCTTATTTGCACTCAGACATTGATACGGTTGAGCGCATGCAAATTATCCACGAATTGCGTACGGGCGTGCACGATGTGCTGGTCGGTATTAACCTTTTGCGTGAAGGTTTGGATATGCCTGAGGTCTCACTCGTCGCTATCTTCGATGCCGATAAAGAGGGCTTTTTGCGTTCTGAGCGCTCTTTGATTCAGACCATTGGCCGTGCTGCGCGTCACTTAAACGGTAAAGCGATTTTGTATGCTGATCGTATTACACCTAGTATGGAGAAGGCGATAGAGGAGACGGATCGTCGCCGCGAAAAACAAGTCGCCTTTAACCTTGAGCACAATATCACCCCAAGAGGGGCGCGCCGTAATGTGACTGATAAGATTGATACAGGTGAAAACCTTGATGCTAATGACAATCAAGTCATTCCAATTAAGAGTAATTTGCCTGACGTTGATATCAGTATTTTACGCAGTCCTGATCTGCTTGCCAAATAGATCAATCGTCTTGAAAAGCTGATGAAGCAGTTCTCGCGTGACTTGAAGTTTGAGGATGCAGCAAAGACGCGTGATAAAGTGTTAGAGTTAAAAGCGCATTTGGTGCATTAAAGGGTTGACGTGCTACGTTACATAAAGCGAGTGACTAAGGTAACTCACTTTTTTTATGATTACTGAATTACTTGATATTAGTTGAGCTTTAATTCGCTATTATTAATAACTAATATTTGGGTATGAGAAAACTTGTAATCATACTAAATGACAATTAATATGAGAGGAATCAATAAGTTTAATCTTATTATCCACTGACATTTAGGCGTATGGTCCATCATGCAAAATAATAAAATGATAGAGTTAAATGCGAATGAAAACTCGCTAGGCATGTCAGATTCTGCTAAAAAAGCGATTATGGACTCTTTAAGTGAGGGGTTTCGTTATCCAGATAATCCACGCGCTGCTTTGATTAGCAATATTGCAACCATGCATGGGGTGAGCGAAAACCAAATATCATTAGGTAATGGTTCAACCGAAAATCTACGAGCTACCTTACAGATGCTGCAAAATAAAGCGTTCGTTGAGGGCAGGCAGTTTCAAATGGTGATTCCTATACCAACGTTTGACTGCGCCGAGATGTACGCAAATTCTATTGGCGCATCCGTCGTCAAAATACCAGTAACTACCGAAAATTATGATTTAGACCTGCAAAATCTGCAAAAAGCGGCCGACAAGTTTGATGGGATCAGTTTGCTTTATCTTTGCAATCCCAATAATCCGACAGGGACTATCACCTCAACGCAACAGCTTAAAACATGGGTAAAAAATGCACCAGACAACCACTACTTTTTATTAGATCAAGCTTACTTAGAGTATGTGACCGACCCAAGCTTTGAGAGTGGGATTGAGTGGGTAAAACAGGGATTATCAAACAACCTGATTGTCATTCATACTTTCTCAAAGTTATGTGCGCTGGCGGGTATGCGAGTGGGCTATGCGATCTCTAACCCGCAAGTTATCACTGCCATTGAGGGATTTATGTCTATGGATAATACCAACTTATCAGGTGCAGTTGCTGCTATCGCGACGCTAAATGATGCCGCATTTTTAGCGCTCAGTTTGCGTACGACCAATCAGTCGCGCCAAATGATTGAGACCGTATTAGACGAGCTAGATCTTCGCTACTTGCCTTCACAGACGAACTTTATTTTTCATGAAATAAAAGGCGACTTAAAAACTTACATCGACAGAATGCGAGACAATGGTATTAAAGTGGGGCGCAAGTTTCCGCCTGTGGAGGGGTTCAATCGCCTATCACTCGGCACACCTGCTGAGATGGAGATATTTATTAAAGTACTAAGGTCATTTCGTGAAAAAGGCTGGGTGTGACGGGGGTCTATACTACTAGGAGGTTTAAAAACCAGCTAGTACTAGGCACGCAATCTTAACAGATCATCTTTTTGCCAGTCTAATGGCATGACAAATAAGCTGGATAAAATTCCTTCCATTAGCACTATGTTTTTTAAATACATCAGCGGTAAGAAGCCTTGTAATCAGACGTAATGCCCCTTAATATGGTAACCATATTCCCATCATTTATCTCCAAATTAGGTCTGTTATCCATTGCATACTCATAACTTACTAGAGTTAAACTCTAACGAAAACTCACTCGGCATGGCAGATTCTGCTAGACAAGCCATACAACAGTCTTTTGATATCGGGTTTCGTTATCCAGACGATCAACGCGCCACCCTTATTAGCAAAATCGCTGAGATAAATGGCGTAACTGAGCGCCAAGTTTCATTAGGTAATGGCTCAAGCGAAAATATTCGAGCTGTCGTGCAAATGCTACAAACCAAAGCCCTAAAAGAAGGCAGACAGTTGCAAGTCGTCGTACCTGATCCTACCTTTGCTTACGCAGAATTGTATGCACGCTCTATCGGCGAGTCTGTTGTAAAAGTGCCACTCACAGCTGACAATTACGATTTAGATTTTGACAATCTGCAAAAAGCCGCCCATGAGTTCGATGGGATTAGTCTGTTTTATCTGTGCAATCCCAACAATCCAACGGCGATTATTACTACAACGAATAAACTCAAAGACTGGGTCAAAAATGCCCCTGCGAACCACTATTTTTTGTTAGATCAAGCGTATTCAGAATACGTGACCGACCCAAGTTTTGAGAGTGGAGTTGAGTGGGTCAAGCAAGCGTTATCGGACAATCTGATTATCGTACGTACCTTCTCAAAACTGTGCGCGCTGGCAGGTATGCGTATGGGCTATGCCATTGCCAGTCCGCAAACGACCACTGCTATCGAAGCGTTTATGTCCATAGACAACACCAATCTATCAGGCGCGGTTGCCGTATTGGCGACCTTAGAAGATAAAGCGTTTTTAGATCTGAGCTTGCGTACTACCAATCAATCCCGAAAAATGGTAGAAGCGGCACTTGATGCGCTGGGACTACGCTATTTGCCCTCACAAGCCAACTTTATCTTTCATGAGGTGAACGGCGAGGTAAAAGTCTACATGGATAGAATGCGATAGCATGGCATTGTAGTGGGTCGAACGTTTCCACCTATTGAAGGTTTTAGTCGCTTAACACTTGGTACGCCTGATGAGATGGTAGTATTTATTGAAGTACTAAAGTTATTTCGTGGAAAAGGCTGGGTATGATAGTGAGTACAAATGGCAAGTGTAAAAATAAACATTAATAGCAAAATGATTTCATGACTCTCTAAATATTATAAACAACGGTAAGCTTTTGTTTTTACTAATATTAGACGCGGTTTTACATTTTTCTATTAGAAAAT
>JARIAA010000207.1 GCA_029264635.1 Psychrobacter sp.
GTGGAGGTCGTCACATCCAAGATATCGTCTTGAACTTGAAAAGCCAGACCAATATGCTGCGCGCAATCTTGTAGAGCCATACGCTGCAAAGCCGTTGCGCCTGCACAGATGCCGCCCATTATCATCGCCGCTTCAATCAACGCCCCTGTTTTGTCGCGGTGAATGGCTTCTAACTCTTTTTGCGAGATGTCAGCACGAGCCTCAGCATTGAGATCGAGCATTTGACCTGACACCATGCGCCTGGCACGCGGCGCAAATACGGCCATTAGCTGGCTTGCAATGTCTGCATCAAAAGGTGCAAAGGTGGGTAGCTCAGCGGTCAATACTTCAAAAGCGAGTGTTTGCAGCACGTCACCTGCCAGTAGGGCGGTGGCTTCGTCGAACACAATATGACACGTTGGCTGACCACGGCGCAGATCATCATCGTCCATACAGGGCAAATCATCATGTACCAGCGAATAGGTATGTAGCAGCTCCACCGCCAACGCAGCACGGCGACACATATCATAATCTGAGTCGTTTTCTAATAACGACTCCAAGTCAGCGATTTTAGAGTGGGCTGCCAGACTGATCATATTAGATGAAGGATTGTCTATCTCGACACTTATATCCCTATCTTTATTCATACTCGCGTCAATACTGGCAAAGCTACTGGCCACTAACAAAGGTCGCACTAATTTGCCTTGGCCCGTCATCACATAACGGCAAGCCTCGTTGAGCGGGTTTGGTAGGCTGGCATAAGCAAATAGCACGTCGATATCTTGTGCCAATTGCGCGCGTAACGTGCTATGGAACTGCTCAAAATTATCAAAAGGAACAAAACGAGGCGCAGAAGAAACGGACATAACTCAACCACCACAATAGGAATAATAATAGAAAAGGCGTGAATATAAATAGATAACAAGCTAGTGTAGCATGATAGCTGCTAGCGCTTATAGGCACACGTTAAGCGCTGTTTTATTTTGGTTACGTATTAAGGATGTAACTTGTAAGGCGAATATGTTTTGATAAAGGAGGTATTCTTTTAGAGATGTGCTCAGCTAAAGCCGACTTCAACGTATACCCACTACAAGCTAGAAAGTAGTCGTTGATTTATCTTTTATAGATATAATAATGACTTGCGAGTCTGGCATTAGCTTGTGACAGTCAGGGGCATAATCCCCTACACTAAATAACGTCAAAAACAGTTTGAGAGACTAAAAGCTTTATATCGATGTCCTTACTGTCAATAAAATACATATCTAAATAGGGTATAGTAAGCTCTATTTAGATAACGTGTGCTTAGACTGACCTCTGAAAATAGACGCATCTGCAAAATAACGATATGCTAAGTCAAGAGTTTGATTAGCGCTGGATAATAAAGATATCATTACGGCATAATTTAGCAAGTCATGTGCTCATAGCTTGCAAATTGGCAGTATGATTACTCGTTTTACTCACGATAACTGGCTATTTATTTTAATTCTAAAACGTAGCTTTTATGCTTTGATTTTTATTACATAGCTTTTATTACATAGCAAGGAGTTTCAAATGGTATATCAAGGAAATCGCATCACGGTGACAATGCTAGAGGATGGCATCGCCAACATGCAGTACAACGCCGAAAATGAAAGCGTGAACAAGTTCGATGCTGAGACCAATAAGCAATTTGGCGAGGCGGTCAGTGCACTTGAAAAATCGAATGACGTGAAAGGTTTAATCGTCACCTCAAGCAAAGGCGTCTTTATCGCTGGTGCTGACATCACTGAATTTGTGGGCTCATTTAAAAATCCAGAAAACGAAATTAAAGAGTGGGTTGTCGGTATTAACGATACTTTTAACCGCTTTGAAGACCTACCGTTTCCAAAAGTAGCGGCCATCAATGGCGCAGCGCTTGGTGGTGGTTGTGAGATGACGTTGGTTTGCGAATATCGCGTCATGAGCGACAAAGCGATTATCGGTCTACCAGAAACCCAATTGGGTATCTTCCCAGGTTTTGGTGGTACGGTTCGTAGTACGCGTGTGATTGGTATCGATAATGCGCTTGAATTGATTGCAACGGGTACACCAAAAAAACCACTTGATGCGCTAAAACTGGGTCTCGTTGATGCAACCGTACCTGCTGATGACTTACAAGATGCGGCGATTGACCTTGTCAAAAAATGTATCTCAGGTGAGCTTGATTGGCAAGCGAAGCGTGAAGAGAAGCTCGTGCCTGTTAAATTAAATCAGCTTGAGCAAGCGATGGCGTTTAACAGTGCAAAGGGTATGATCTTTGCCAAAGCCAATCCTAAGCAGTATCCAGCGCCTGCACTTGCTATCGAAGCGATTGAAAAGCATGTCAATCTACCACGCGATAAAGCAATCGAAGTGGAAGCGACCTACTTTGCAAAAGCGGCGAAAACACCACAAGCAGAAAGCTTGGTTGGTCTATTCTTAAACGATCAATTGGTGAAAAAGCTTGCCAAGCAGCATAGCAAGCAAGCACATGATATTACTGAAGCTGCTGTACTTGGCGCGGGTATCATGGGCGGCGGTATCGCCTATCGGGCAGCGAGCAAAGGCTTGCCAATTATTATGAAAGACATCAAGTCTGAGCAATTAGATCTTGGCATGAATGAGGCCAGCAAGTTACTTGGCAAAATGGTTGATCGCGGTAAGATGACCCCAACCAAAATGGGTGAAACGCTAAGCCGTATCCGTCCAACGCTTAACTATGGTGATTTTAGTGACACTGACATCGTTATCGAAGCGGTCGTAGAAAATCCAAACGTCAAACGTGCGGTCTTAAAAGAAGTAGAAGGATTAGTAAAAGACGATTGTATCCTAGCGTCAAACACGTCAACGATTTCTATCACTTTCTTGGCCGAAGCACTTGAGCGTCCAGAAAACTTCGTCGGTATGCATTTTTTCAACCCAGTGAACCGTATGCCGCTAGTAGAGGTTATTCGCGGTGAGAAGTCCTCTGAAGAAGCGATTTCGACCACTGTTGCGCTAGCTTCAAAAATGGGTAAAGTGCCTGTTGTGGTAAATGATTGCCCAGGCTTCTTAGTCAACCGTGTGTTATTCCCCTACTTTGGCGCCTTTGATTTGTTACTTAAGCAAGGTGCTGATTTTGTCCATGTCGATAAAGTTATGGAAAAATTCGGCTGGCCGATGGGTCCTGCCTACTTAATCGACGTCGTTGGTTTAGACACGGGCGTACACGGCGCAGAAGTCATGGCAGAGGGTTATCCTGACCGCATGAAGCCTGATTATAAAGGTGCGATCCAGCATTTATATGAAAACGAGCGTTTAGGTCAGAAAAACGGCGTTGGTTTTTACAAGTATGAAAAAGACAAGCGCGGCAAGCCAAAGAAAGTGGCTGATGAAGCGATTTACGAGCTCTTAAAAGCAACGACAGATAGCGATAAGCAAACCTTTGAGGATCAAGCGATAATCGACCGTACCATGCTGGCTTTTTGTAATGAGACGGTACGCTGCCTAGAAGACAACATCGTCAGTACGCCTGCTGAGGCTGATATGGCAATGATTATGGGCGTTGGTTTTCCACCATTTCGCGGTAGACCTTGCCGTTATATCGACCAAATGGGTCTCGATAACTACTTAGCTCTGTGTGAAAAATACGCGCACCTTGGCAAAGCTTATGAGGCGCCGCAAAAAATTCGCGACATGGCGGCCGCAGGCGAGACCTTTTACGCCACAGCGTAATGGGCAGTCACTACTAGGATGAAGTGCCGTACCCATGCTCGATAAGGTTATGAATGATTTATTTATTATAAATGATCTTTTAAATAAAATATGACGAGCATTGCGGTACTGCCACTGACAATAAAAATTGAAAAGGAAGATAGTATGACAACTTTAAGTCCAAAAGATGTGGTCATCGTAGATGGCGTACGCTCAGCGATGGGAAAATCTAAAAACGGTATGTTCCGCCATGTGCGCGCTGATAGCATGTCTGCTGAATTGGTCCGTGCTTTGGTTGAGCGTAATGACTTTGATCCACGTGACGTCGAGGACATCATCTGGGGTTGTGTCAATCAGACGCTGGAACAAGGTTTAAACATCGGTCGTAACATCGGCCTGCTGGCTGGTATTCCAAAGACGGCTGGCGGCCAAACTGTGAACCGTCTATGTGGTTCATCTATGCAAGCGCTACACACTGCTGCGGCGCAAATCATGACCAACCAAGGTGAGGTGTTCATCATTGGTGGCGTTGAGCATATGGGTCACGTGGGTATGATGCATGGCGTTGACTTAAACCCTGAAGCCTCAAAGCATTATGCAAAGGCTTCAAACATGATGGGCTTGACGGCTGAGATGCTGGGTCGTATGAACAACATCACCCGCGAAGAGCAAGACGCCTTTGGTCTTGAGTCGCATCGCCGTGCATGGGCGGCCACCACTGAAGGTCGTTTTGACAACGAGATCATTGGTATCGAAGGTCATGATGCTGCTGGTCGCTTACAGCTTTGTACCGTTGATGAAGTGATTCGCCCAGATGCGACGATGGAGCAAATGCAAAA
>JARIAA010000261.1 GCA_029264635.1 Psychrobacter sp.
GTCAGCATTTTGCCATAAAAAGTTATCGCAGGTTGATTTGTCATGTCTTGCTGGTCTATATCCGAAATCATCATAATGCCCATCCTTAAAAGACGCTAATAGTGCTGCGATTGCCACGCAGTTATTATTATATATAGATAAATGGTTTAGCTGATGCTTATCGTTATGCAGTGCACTAAACGGCGCTGGTATTTAAAATCTTAAGCAGTATGGCAGCCACACATCTGGTATGTTATGAGAGCTGCTTATACTAAAAGTCAAGCATCTCTTGGTGTTTCCATTGCTGTATTTTTATTTGCGCCTCAAACTCATCTAAGCTATCACTGATAATGCTCGCAAGCAATGCTTCAAAGGCGGTATTACTTAAATCAAGGTTTGCTAAACTGCGGGCAATCGTAACCATCAATGCATCAATACGCGTTGCATCTAAGAGGCGCTCATTAAGTGAGTAGACTACATTCTCGCCGATATTTTGTCCAATATGCTGGAGTTGTGATTCAATCAAGCTACCTGCAATCGGTATAAGGCGCAGATAACGACGTAGCTCAGGGGTATTGGCAAGTCCATCTTGGATAGCATGACCAACTTCATTCGCTATCAGCTTGCCTCCCTCTGTCTTACCTACCAGCTTTTGTAGCTGCGGCGCCAACTCCTGGCGCAAAAGTGACAGTAACATCACTTCGATCTGATCACGATTGCGCTCAATTGTTGATTTAATTAATGATTGATGCGTTTTAGAATCAGTTAGCTGCTGCCGAAAGGTGTTAATGGTCGTTAAGATGACGCGATCGGATAATTCTTCTAGTAAAAGATCCATATAAAATTTGATACGATTTATCCATGGCTGCGGTAATACCTGGTAGCCAAGCTGGTATAAACGACGTCCAATGATAACTGCTCGGAATAAACGCAGCGCACGCAACTGCGGAAAGCAGCCCAGTACTTCGTACCAGTGGATAAACGGAAAGAAGAACCAACGATAATAGATTTGCTGTCTGATGGCAAGCGCCCAGCGGGCAACTAGTTCGACAATCAAAAATACGGTGAAAAACCCACCCATAGTACGCAAAGGATCATGAATCGTGGTCTGATACCAGCTAAGCCAATCATCGATGACAAGCCACTGTGCTACATTGCTGCTAAAATTACTCATCAAAATGGCATCTAAGCTAATGAGTAGTAAATCGATACTGATCGCAACGAGCATGATAATATCATAAGTCAGCTTCAGCCGATTCGGTGGTGGCCGCTTAGAATGCTTAGGTTCTGAAGCAGACGTTTTTAGCAAATTTTGCAGGGGTGCTACTTCTAGATTTGTCCCTAGATTCGTATCTGTAACAGAATGGATAGCAATAGAGACGGACACAGGTGTACCTTTTATCGATAAAGGGTAATATTTAATGCTTATCAGCTTATAAATGAAAGTAGGCTGTTCTATTATTCATGATTCAAAGTAACTAATGTCGACCTTAAAAGGTAGACGATTATTATTAAAGTATAACATTAGCCAAATAAGGTATATAAAAATTCAGCTCGTTTTTAACTATCGTCAAATTGGGCAAGCATTTTATCAATGAGCTTATCTTTTCGCTGCCATGCCTCATCAATCCAATCGAACATCTGGGCCTTGATATCTTCATCCTTTTCATAAGCGCCATTTTGAATCGCCGTAAATAGCGTATCAGGCATGTTAATATAACGTACATCAACTCCCAAACGTTTGATATTGCCCTTCCATAGGTCACCATAAGTTGGGACGCCGTCGGGATAGACGATAGTCATATCTAAAATACCATCGATATCCTCGCCTAAAGCATTGATGGCAAGTGATAATCCGCCAGCACGCGGTTTAAGCAGATGCGTATAAGGCGATTGCTGTTTATCATGTTTGTCCTTGGTAAATCGCGTACCCTCCAAATAATTTAGGAGGGTGAATGGCTTGTTTTTTAGTAATGCGCAAGCGCGTTTAGCCTCTTCGATATCTTTACCTTGTAAAGCTGGATTTTTAGCAACTGCTTCTTTGGAATGTCGGCGCATCATCGGAAAATCTAAGAAGTAAAATGCTTGACCAACGACGGGAATATAAATCAGCTCAAATTTGGTAAAAAAACGCGTTAGCGGCAAGCGTTTTTCACTCACATACTGAACGATGCTGGTATCAACCCAAGACTGATGATTGCTAATCAGCAGATATTTGCCTTTTGTATGTACGTCATCTGGCAAATTAATGCGCCAATCTTTACTTGGTAAAATATGATCAATCAAAGCGTTGTTACTATTAATCCAATAATTGGTCACTTTGATGACGGTGTCGTCAGCGATTTTCGAGCCTGTCATGGTTTTGGCCGCACCCATGACCCATATAGGCAGACCCGCACCAATACTGTTTCCCGTAATGACACCAGTAGCGGTTACCAATGAGAAGGCTTTACCCAATCTTGGCGCGCGTTCATGTAGTTTTTTAAATGCAGAAGTCAGTCGCATTGTAAGTCCTTTTTAGTGGTCAGACTATCTTAATTATAGTGTTTTGTAAGGAGCGATTAAAAGGAACGCAGAGTAGTTACACAAAATAATTATCACTATAAAAATACCAGCATATTTTACAAAATTCTTTATAGAATCGTATAAGCTCATACTAAATATGTCTGATTTTAACAGAAGTAGGTCATTATATACGAGCGTTAACCTCATCTATCATAGTAAATAATATAAAGGTATGAAGATAATGACTGTCTAAAATCGAGAATTTTTAAGAGCAGGATATTTAAAATGAGATGAATTATAAGAGTTTTTTGAAGAGATTATAAGCAATAATTTTTCTGAATCATGGAACACATGATATTAAAGATAAGGGTCTATGCATTTTTATTACATAGCTGTGACAAAATATTACAAACAAATAGCTCAAGATTGCGATAATTAAGTCAAGTAGAAATTGTTCCTAAAAAACTGTTTAATGTTTGGTTTATAAATACCTGTCTATTAATTTTACTAATTTTTTTACAAGGGTTGATTTATTAATTATAAAACAACCATTTTAATATCTGGTATATTAATCATCATAGCGGCAGAATTTTAGGTTGTAAAATCTAAGATATAAAAAACACAATCAATAAAGTTAACTTAAGAGGAAATAGTATGCGTAATAAATTAATGATTGCAGCATTGGCATCAGGTGTGGCTCTAAGCGGTTGTACAACAGATCCTTATACTGGTCAACAACGTCTTAATAAAACAGCTATTGGTAGCTTAGCAGGTGCTGCTGGCGGTGCCACTATCTCAAAAGCGACAGGCGGTAGCAAAACAGGTCGTGATGCAGCTATCGGTGCAGCGTTAGGTGCAGGTGTTGGGTATTATATGGAGCGTCAAGCCAAGCAGCTCGAGCAGCAAATGGCAGGTACGGGCGTTACTGTTGAGCAAAACCCAACGACAGGCAACATCGATTTAGTAATGCCAGGCAGCATTACTTTTGCGTTTGATGATGCAAGATTAAGCCCATCTTTTATGCCAACGCTTGACAAGCTTGCCTCAACGATGAATCAATATAACAAGACTACCGTTAATATTGCAGGTCATACTGATAGCCGCGGTGCTGATAGCTACAACATGGGTCTATCACGTGAGCGCGCAAACTCAGTGGCAAACTATCTACGATCTCGTGGCGTTGCTTCTAGTCGCATCAACGTGATGGCTTATGGCGAAACACGTCCAGTTGCTGACAACAACACAGACTATGGTCGTCAACAGAATCGCCGTGTTGAGCTAACTATCAACTCACCACAAAGTGTGAACTAAGCACTGATTTTACATTTGTATTAAGCATTAGATAATAGAACAGGTCAGCGCTAAGCTGGCCTTTTTTTATATAAAATCAGACCACTAAGTATGAAATTATATTTGATAATAGTTATCAATAACATTATAATTTGCAAGAATTGGAATGTTGCAACCGCCGTAGTGGCTCTCACTTTAAGTATTATTAATTGACTGTATTTGCCGTTTTAGTTTAGGCATCTCACTTAGGATGTGTATGAATTTCACCACACTAACCAGCTGTAAACTTTTACCAACCACTTTAGCTGCTGCGCTGGCAGGAATTTTGATGGTGTCGGGTTGTACCAAGCAAGTCGATGAGGAAGCTGCCACTACTGAGGTACAGACAGAGGCTGGAACTACTGATAATAAAAAGGTATCTGCAGCTGAGCAAGCCCATACTGATAGACTCATTAGCAGTTACGCAACTATGGCGCATGCTGCTTATAAAGATGCTTTAGATACCGCCAAAACGCTACAGACTGCGGTAGATACCTACGTAGAAACGCCAACTCAGGCCAATCTTGATGCCGCTAAAGAAGCTTATAAAGCTGCGCGTCAACCATACTCGCAAACTGAGATTTTCCGTTTCGACGAAGGCTTTGTCACTGCCAACGACAAACGTGCCATCAGTAGCATAGATAGCTGGGAGGGGCAGGTGAATGCTTGGCCGCTTGATGAGGCACTGATTGATTATGTTAGTGACAGCTATGAGGGCGAATATAATAGTAAAGATAACATTATTAATAGCGATAGCATCAGCGTCGGTAGTCTCAATCAAGATACCAGTGATATCACTCCTGAGCTATTAGCAGAGATGAATGAAATTGGCGGTAGTGAAGCCAATGTGACGACAGGCTATCATGCGATTGAATTTTTGTTATGGGGTCAAGATCTTAATGGGGTAGGTGAAGGGGCAGGTAATCGTCCAGTGAGCGACTACATGACGACGGACGGTCAATGTACCAGTGGTGACACAGTCAATGACGATACTAGGGTTTGCGAGCGCCGTGGACAGTATTTAAAGGCCGTAACTCAGCTACTGGTCGACGATTTAACGGCAATGGAAGCCCAGTGGCAACCCAAAAGCGAGAATACCCTACGCAGCGATCTCATAGCACGTAAAGATGACAATGGTCTGCGTCAGATCATGTATCAAATGGGTAGCTTAGCACTGGGTGAGCTTGCTTCTGAGCGTATGCAAGTCGCTTTTGTCACAGGCTCTACCGAAGACGAACACGAATGCTTTAGTGACTTGACCCATCTCAGCTATGCTAATAATGCTCGCGGTATTCAAAACGTTTTTAATGGCAGCTATAAAACGGTCGTTGGGAAGTCAGTGGGCGGTTATGGGGTCAAGCAGTACCTTATCGATAATGGTCATAAAGACGCTGCTGAAAAACTGGCTGCTGATTTTAACAACGTAGAAAATGCTTTTAATGTCATCGTTGAAAAAGGTGAAAAAGACGGTATTAAAGTAGATCAAATGATTGCGACCGTCGGTCAAGCGGGCAAAGATGGCATATCTGCTGAAGAGCAAAATACTCGTCGTAGCTGGATTGAAAATGGTATCAACAGCTTACAAGCACTGACGGATGGTATCGAAAATGCGGCGAAAGCCGTCGGTATTGATAACTTAGATGCAGACGCAGGCTCTCAATTTTAAGCCAAGCTTTAACTGTTTATAAAGACCGACTAAAACTGTTTTTATAAAAGTACTTACTAAAAGTAATACCTACGTTGTTGACTAGGGTTGGCAGCGTATTTTTATAACCTATTAAAATAAATCGTCAGCGCGGTATATGGCGTTATGATAGCGACTAGAAGTGAATAATTTTATAGCACACCATCTCAATAGTTCTATAACAGAGCTCAGGCAATTCTTATGAAAGCCATTCATACTAAAAAAATAAACACTTTCTTTTCTTTTTTGTCCTCATCAAAGCTTACACTCAGTATTTTATGTGTATTGTCTATATCTATGAGCGCCTGCCAGCCGTCTGATAGCGTTTCTACTAGCGATAGTAACGTAGTGGGTAATGAGCAGCCTCAAGCCTTAACGCCTGAACGTACACAAACGATTGAAACACTGGCTGGCGTGCCGATGCAGCAACTAGCCACCTTTGATCCGCAAGAAATTAAGCAAGGCGGTGATACGGGCATGAGTATTACAAGTAGTGAGAGTTACTCTAAACCTTCCTCAAATATCACCGCTTCACGTAAAGGCAACTTTTTTATCGGCAATGCATTTTTTCGGCAACCATGGGTCGTTGCACCTGCCAGCACAGATAGCCGTGATGGTCTTGGCGCACTATTTAATGTCGCCGCTTGTCAATCTTGCCATATAAAGGATGGGCGTGGTCATGCGCCTATGACTAGCACTGATGATGCTGATAGCTTGCTTATTCGTCTTGCGATGCCAGCGACGACGGATGAGCAGCGCAAGCAATTGCAAAATTCACTGATCGAAAAAGTCCTGCATCCGATGTATGGAGGCCAGCTACAAGATCGCGGTATCCAAGGGGTGCCTGCTGAAGCAAGAATTGCGGTACAGTGGACAGATAAGCCGGTTACCTTTATAGATGGCTATGTCGAAACGCTGCGCGCGCCGACTTTTCATTTGACCAAACCAGGTTATGGTCCATTTGATGATGAGCTGATGGTGTCGCCGCGTATTGCCTTACCGATGATTGGTCTTGGATTACTTGAGCAAATCCCAGACGACGCTATCAAAAAACAGGCGATAAAGGTAAATCAGGCTAATAATGATATCAGCGGCAAGTTCAATATGGTGATGGATCCGCAAACAGGAAAAGTGGCATTAGGACGATTTGGCTGGAAAGCTGGTCAAACCAAGCTGATTACCCAAAACCAAAGTGCTTTTAATGAAGACATGGGGCTAACTTCAAACATTCGACCTCATGAATCTTGTATGCCAACGCAGACCGCGTGTGTCAATGCGATAACGGGTGCTGATGAGCAAGGCAACGGTAAGCCTCCCGTTGAAGTCAACGATGAAGTGGCAAAGTTCGTCGAATTTTATACCCGTAACTTAGCCGTGCCGCATCGCCGTAATGCTGAAGACAAACTGGTATTAGCGGGCAAAAAACGCTTTTATGATATGGGTTGTCAAAGCTGTCATACGCCAAGATATCAGTTGCCAAAAACCGACGATGATCACCTTGAGCAGCATGGACAAGTGATTTATCCTTATACGGATTTGCTGTTACATGATATGGGAAATGATCTCGCTGATCGCACAATCTCGGGTAAACTACCTGCAAAAGAGTTACAAGTTGAATTTTTAGCCAATTCCTATTAATGGCGTACGCCAGCACTTTGGGGTGTGGGGCTTGCGCAAACCGTCGATCCACAAGCGACATTCTTACATGATGGCCGCGCGCGGACGCTAATGGAAGCGGTGTTATGGCACGGCGGTGAAGCTGAGCAGCAGAAACAAAAAGTATTAAAGCTCGATAAACAGGGGCGCACCGAATTGAATGCGTTCTTAAAGTCATTATAAAAAGGGTGCTATTTATCTATTTGTAATGACGCAATAAGCTGACGTCAATGGGGTTATCCGCCTTATCGAATAGTTAGTATCACGATTAATGATTAAAATCATCACTCATATAAAGACTGAGACATTTATGAAAATAAACCCGGCTTTAGCAATGGCATTATCTGCCTTAAGTGCTGGACTACTGATTAGCTGCGTAAAACCTGCTGATGAAAATAAAGCGGCGCCAGAAGTTGATAGTCAAAAAATCGTACAGGATAGTGCAGCCTCTATGGCTACAGCCGACGGCAATAGTGGGAATGCTGATAAGATTGTTACTGTGGATATCAGCGCGGATACTGAAAAAACTTATCTAACTCATGTGGCGAATGATATTGTCATCCCAGCGTATGCTGATGCAGCTAAACAAAGTGATTTGTTACACGATTTGGCGCAGAAATATTGCCAGCAAGCGCCAGTGACGGGTAGTAATCTACAAGCGCTGCGCGACCAATGGCTACTACTTGCACAAGCATGGGCAAGCGCTGAGATGATTAATTTTGGTCCTGCAACCGCTAGCATGAGTAACTTATATATCAATTATTATCCTGATGAGCGTGGTTTGGTGCATAGCGGAGTTGCCGATCTGATTGCTGCCAATCCAGCGTTGACAGCTGAGCAGCTGGCTAATTAGAGCGCCATTGTGCAAGGCGTACCAGGACTAGAGGAGGCGCTGTATGCCAATGACAGCCTAGATGCTGGTCAATGCGCTTATGTGATGAGCGCGAGCAGTGCGCTGAGTACACGCTTAAAAGACATTGAGAAAAACTGGCAGCAAAATGCCACGAATCTACTAGCGATTGATAAAACAGCCGAGAGCGATCAAGGGTTGAACCAATGGTTTAATTCGTTATTGTCATTGGTTGAGACCATGAAGTCCAATGCCATTGACCAACCTTTGGGCCTAACGGGTAAAGCAAAAGGTCATCTGCCAGCTGCGACAGCTGGTCAAAGCCGCGCTATTGTCAATGCTAAATTGGCCACACTAAATAAAACACTGACGGATCCTGTCTTGACCGCTATTCTTGGTAGCAATAATGAAAACGCAGTCGCTGATAATTTATCGACCGCCCTTGCTGATACCACGGCACTATTGGCACAAATGCCAGAAGATTTGGCGACTGCGGATAAAGCCACTCAGCAAGAATTGCATGACCATCTCACGACGATCACGCGTCTTATTAAGCGCCAACTGATTCCAACTCTTGGTATCCGTGTGGGTTTCAATAGTACTGATGGCGATTAAACCATGCACACTATCAGCGCTAAAACCACAATTGTGAATGTTTCTTCACCAAATCCACCAACTGACAAACAGACTGACCATGAGCGGCTTGCAACATCGGCATTAACCGCGCTTGCCACTGTTATAGGTACAGCGGCCCTTGTCGGTATTCATCATCGCTATCGTAAGCAGCGGCAACCTGATGCAATCTTACAAGATTATGTGACGGGTGTTCGCGCTCAATTGCATTTATTACCCAGAGCACCTAAAGCGCAGTTGACGCGACTACGCTCTGCCAGTCGACAGGCAGCTTTTGCTTGGCAACAGGCATATCACGATTCTGTAGATAATAAAGGTAGCGATAATAGCACGACTAACTTTAGTGCCGTTCATACTACGACTATGATAGCAAGGCCAGTTTGCTGGGTCAGCGGTGTCGCCTCTATGCCAAAGAATATAGCATTAGCAAATAATAATAGCAGTGATGAAAATGACTTCGGTGTGGTGGGCATCGATGCTGACAGACAAATAGTCTGGCAAACCACCATGCCTGAACGTGTTCACGATATTGTCGTTCAGCCTGTTTCTGATGTGCAAAACTCATCTATTAATGTTAATAAAATTCAAAGCCGTGACGTGGTGGTGATGGGCCGTCGGCCCAGTGAAAAATTCTGGGTACTAGACACGGCGACAGGGAAAGTAAAGAGCGCTATTAAAGCTTCAAACCATCGCCATTTTTATGGACATGCTTGCTACAGCCTAGACGGTAATCTGCTCTATATCACTGAAAATGATACAGTAAGTTTAGACGGTAAAATCGGTATCTATGATGCTTACAATAATTACAAAAAAGTAGCAGAATTCGATTCGCATGGCATTGGGCCGCATGAGCTGATTATGCATCCTGATGGCGACACATTAGTCATCGCTAACGGTGGCATCAAAACTGAGCAAGCGTCTCGAGAAGAGCTTAATGTAGATACGATGCGTCCGTCATTAGTGTATCTGAATCGTCATGATGGCGCGTTACTCGAGCAAATTACGCCTGAGCATAATCAGATGAGCGTGCGCCATTTAGCTATGCACAATAATGGAACGGTGATGATAGGTATTCAGTTTCAAGGCGAAAAGCATATGAATGTGCCGCTGGTCTTGACGCATAAGCGTGGTGAACCTAGTTTTAAACCGCTTATAATGCCTCATAATCAGTGGCAGCGCTTTCATCACTATATTGCCAGTGTGGCGGTCGATAGTGAGCATAATTTATTATGTGTGACGACCCCGATTGGTGGTTGTGCGGCGATTTATGATTTAAATACGCGACAGCTGATCGGTGATGTCAATCTGCCAGATTGTGCAGGGGCATCAGTATGTTTTAAGCAGAATAATAGCAAAGTAGACAATCATGAAGACAAACCAGGTTTTATGGTCAGTGATGGACAAGGGCAGTTAAGCATACTATGTGTTCAACGTTCGATAGCGACAGAATTCGCTTTTATGGATAAAAGTGAGCATATTTTGAGAGACAGTCAATGTCATATGATGTCGTTTGATAATCACCTGCAAGCGCTGTGATGACGGGTGTACCGTCAGAATATCATAGCCCTTTATTAGCAAGCGTTATTCAGCGTCTGGCACAAGCTGATATTGAGCTGCATATTACTAAAAAGCGCGTGAAAAATATCAATTTTCGTCTAAAACCTCATAGGTTAATGGTTTCTGTGCCAACGTTCATTAGTTCAGCTCAAATGGCACAGGCTGTCACTAAGCGCGTACCATGGGCGCTTGCCAATCATGTACAGGTATTAGAACAATATAAGCGTAGCCAAATCTCCACCAAGTCTTCAGATGCAGACAGCTCTTTTCAGTTATGGGGTATAGAGCAATCATTTAGCTTAAATGACAATGAAAAAATTGCCTATTATCGGCAACAGCTCTTTGAGGTGATGCCTGCATTATTTGAAAAGTGGCAGCCTGTCGTCGGTGCTTACGCTCATGAGATACGCCTAAAAAAAATGCATACGCGCTGGGGAAGCTGCAATACGCGTGCACGGCGTATTTGGTTATCCGTTTACCTTCCTGCTTATCCTATTGAATGCACTGAATACGTCATCGTTCATGAACTGAGCCATTTGCATCATGCCAATCATAGCCGCGCTTTTTGGCAAACGGTAGCGACCGCAATGCCCGATTATCAGCATTGGCATAATATGCTAGCAGGTAAGACGGGGCAGTTAGATGAAAGCATATTAAACACCCAGCCCACTACTAAATAATCGGATACTATGCCGTAATCTGCTAAGATAAGTTTTTTATCAAGATAAGGATGTCCTATGGAAAATGTTAATCAAGCGGAGTTTTGGCAGCAGCGTTATGAAGAAGATAGTATCGAGTGGGATATGGGGCAAGTGTAACCACCGCTCAAAGCTTACATTGATCAATTGCCTGAATCGGCCAAAGACCAAGCCATTTTAGTACCAGGTGCGGGCAACGCCTACGAGGTTGGCTATTTACATGAGCAAGGGTTTACCAATGTGACGTTGGTTGATTTTGCCCTAGCACCGATTAAAGATTTCTCTGAGCGCCATCCTGACTTTCCAGCTGAACATCTCATTTGTGCCGACTTTTTTGAGTTGTCAAAGGAGCGATATCAGTTTGATTGGGTGCTTGAGCAGACGTTTTTTTGTGCGATAAATCCTGCACGCCGTGATGAGTATGTAGAGCAGATGGCAAGATTACTTAAACCGAATGGTAAGCTAGTTGGCTTGCTTTTCAATAAGGATTTCGGACGAAACGAGCCACCGTTTGGTGGGACAAAAGCTGAATACCAAGAGCGTTTTGAGCGTCATTTTGATATAGAGATCATAGAGCCAAGCTACAACTCCCATCCTGCACGGCAAGGCAGTGAGCTGTTTATTAAGATGCGAGTAAAGTAATCTCATACTTGATGTTATCCAAAGCCCGCTTTTCTAACTGCTTGTAGTAGTAGTCAGTCAGATAAAGCGTTGGGCGCGCGAGCAATTCTTGTAATACTCCTACGCGCCCGGCGCGGTAATCGACGTCTGAGACGTGTGCATACTCTTGACGTATGGCTTTTGCATACAGTTCGTACTCAGCCCAAAGCGCCCCTAAAATACTTAAGTCCATATCTAGCAAATAAGCGGCATCGCTACATTTATCATGGTCTGCAAACTCATCAAGTTGATGAGTGGCCGTCATCATAATAAGCGCATAGATATGCTGACATATGTCAATATCTAAGCAAGGGCTTAACGCTTTGACTGCATATTCTGCACTTTTGAGCTCGTTGTCCAAGCGCGCCGGATCGTATATCACATCGTGATAGTACAGCGCTAAAGCAATAATGTGCGGATTGTGAAGATGCGGTTTAATTTGCTCAAATTGTACAAATAGCTGCTGAAGATGGTCCAAGGTATGATAAGCACGCTGGGTTTCGTTGTAACGCGTAGCGATATTTTGCCAGAGCAGCGCCACTTTTGAGGGCTCAATATTATTATTTATCGCAAATAAGTGTAGAGCGAAACGCTGACTAAGCGCAGTATTTACTTGCGACAAATCGTTCATAGTTATCCTAAGCCGTTATGATTGTCAAGCGTCATGATGGATAGTGAGTTTTAGTATTCATTTACTTGTTGTTAGCAGACGCTTCAAACGCTTCTTTAAACACCTTTCCTAGTAAATTGACATCATCGACACGGGCATAATTTAGGCGTGTGACAAAGGCGATATGACGATGCGGCCCTTTCTCTGCTAGCGGCACCGCGACTGCATTTTGATTCTCTAGATGCAACTGATCGAGCGCCATCTCTGGCACTAATGTCGTTCCCATATTGGCAAGCGCCATCTGAATAAGCGTGTTGAGACTGGCATCAGAAAAGCTCGATTTCATCTGCGCACGATCAAAATGACACACAGATAGGGTCTGATCGGTTAAGCAGTGTCCTTCACCAAGTAGCATGAGATTAGCCGTCGCCAGCTCATCAGCATTAATAGTTTCAAGCTTGGCATGCACGTCATCTTTTGGAAAGACAGCAAAAAAGTCCTCGCTCCAAAACTCAAAGCTGTGTAAGCCCTCGACCGCATAAGGAAGCGCAATAATGGCTGTATCAATATGACCATAACGCACTTGCTCAAGCAAGCGCTCAGTTTGCTGCTCGACGATAGTCATACGAAATTCTGGATAGTGTTTACGCAGCGCCGGCAGCACTTTAGGAAGTAAGTATGGCGCAATCGTTGGAATGATACCTACCGTCATAGGGTAGGCAAGCGGCGTTTGATGACTGTGCGCGCGCGTGGTCAAATCGCTCACCTCCGAAAATACCCGCTGTGCCCGTGTCAGAATATCTTGTCCAATAGGGGTGATAAGTACTTGTTTATTATTGCGCTCAAAAATTTGTGTATCTAGCTGTTTTTCTAGCTCTGCTATACCCAAACTTAGCGCAGACTGTGAGATATTACAGTCTTCTGCAGCGCGTTTAAAATGGCGATGTTTAGCGACGGCTAAGGCAAATTCGAGTTGTCTTAAAGTGATCATGGAACCTCTCTATGAATAATGAGCGTTTAATACCCTTTTTTATCCTGCGTACCATAGTCATTTACTGATAGTACACTGATGATTAAAAGTAGATAGAATAGTTTAACAAGTTTAATAAAACAAAACATCACATTAAAAAGTTTTAACTGGATTAACCGTAGAATTCGCGTATAGTTTGTCAGGTAGCCCAGATAGTTAAAGGCTTAATAGAAACAACCAAATAAATAAGTACCATCTAATTCAATAACACTCAATTAAAAAAGGAGCCAATCATGGCGTCTATTATCAATCAAGAAATCCCAGAATTTTCAGCAGATGCATTTGTAAACGGTGAATTCAAAACTATCACTTCAGAAGACGTGAAAGGCAGCTGGGCAATTTTCCTATTTTATCCAGCCGAATTTACCTTTGTTTGCCCAACTGAACTTGAAGACATGGCAAACCATTACGAAGAGCTAAAGGGTCTAGGCGTTGAAGTTTACTCAGTATCAACCGACACTCATTTCACGCACAAAGCATGGCATGATTCATCAGATGCTATCGGTAAAGTTACTTACCCAATGATCGGTGATCCTACTGGCCGTATCACTCGTGGCTTTAACGTCATGATCGAAGAAGCTGGTCTAGCTGAGCGCGGTACTTTCTTAGTTGACCCAGATGGTCTGATTCAAGTTGATGAGATTCACGCTGGCGGTATCGGCCGTAGTGCAAAAGATATGCTACGTAAAGTAAAAGCAGCACAGTACGTTCGTGAAAACGACGGTGAAGTTTGCCCAGCAGCTTGGGAACAAGGCGGCGATACTCTAAAGCCAAGTCTTGATCTTGTTGGTAAAATCTAAGTAGTGATTTTACTATTCAGTCATTTATAACGTTATGTATTTTTTACTATAGTAGCGCTATAAATAAAGCTCTCATCAGCGTAAGTTGATGGGAGCTTTTTTATGGGGTTGACTAGGGTTATTATTTTTATTTATTGATAAGTGAGACATTAAGCATAAGTATTTATTTTATTTTTATCAATTATTTTATAAATCTCATCTTTTAAATAAAGTTTTCGTCGCTTCATCTGCTCGATCTCCTCGTCACGACTGGCGTGTTTGACCACATCCTTTTCAAGTCGATTAATTTGCTGATCAAGCTGAGTATGCTCATCAAAAATAGTAGCGAAGTGGCTGTCTTTTTGCTTCAATTCGATAATGATGTCTCGGTTGTCTTGTAACGTATCAGTCTTTCTCATGTCGTCATCCTTTTTATAAAGCGCAAGCTTACAATAAGCATCAGCGCATTGTGGTCAAAATTGCTGTGATGAATTGCTATGATGGTGAGACTTAAGTTGTAGCCTTATCGCTGCTAGACTCCACAGTGACAAAACTTAAATCAGCAGAAAACACTTTAATAACTCGATTAAAACCCAGTCTGCATCGGGAAAATAGGCATATATTTTATTCTCCTCACTCGATTGTAGCGAAAAAACACTCTTGATACCATGACTATTATTAATGAGTACATTTAAATTTAATTAGTTAAATGAAATAACGATTTGTTTTTTAAAACGTAATGTTTGAGTTTCTGAGCTTGCTGAGTCCTCTGAAACCTATGATAATAAGGACATTAAAGGGCATAAGCCTATTGTCCATAATATTTTAAATAAAATTATTTATATCAAAACACCCCTATTTGAATGTGCAACATGATAGTTGCCGTTACATATCCAATAATGATGAGGAACAAATATGATAGATAAAAGTTTACTAGACGCCGTTAAAATCTATAGCGAAAATATGACTCGTCCAATTACCTTTGTATTGGGTAGCGGTGAGCATGAAAAGCGAGCAGAGTTGATTGATTTTTTGACCAAGATTGCCGGCACGACGGATAAAATTCATTTTGATAGCAAAGCAAATGATGACAGCTTACCAAGTCCGATTAGCTTTGCGGTTCGTAGCCACATTGATGGTGCATTGACGGATACGGGTATCGTTTTTAGTGGTATTCCAGGTGGTCACGAATTTACGTCGCTTATTTTGGCGATATTGCAAGCAGGTGGTCATACGCTAAAACTAGACGAGGGCATTCAAAAGCTCATTAAGCGCTTTAATAAGCCATTACAGTTCCAGACTTACGTATCCTTATCTTGCCATAGCTGTCCAGAAGTTGTGCAAGCGCTCAACCAGTTTGCACTATTAAATGATGGTATTAGCAATGAGATGATCGATGGCGCGCTATTCCAAGAACAAGTGGAGGCGAATAACATTCAAGGTGTACCTGCGGTATTTTTGAATGGTAAACCGTTTGCCAATGGTTTGATTGACACCTCTAAATTAATTGAAAAACTGCAAGACCAATTCCCTGATTTGTTGAGCGATGCAAGTGAGGACGATGCTGAGCAATTAGAGCAGCAAGATGTGACCATTATCGGTGCCGGGCCTGCTGGGGTTGCCGCTGCGATTTACACCGCACGTAAGGGTCTCAAGATAACAATGGTCGCTGATCGAATCGGTGGACAAGTCAAAGACACGCAAGACATTGAAAACTTAATCTCTGTGCCGTTAACCACTGGTAGCGAGCTGTCAGCAAACTTTCAAAAGCATCTGCATGAATATGATATTACGCTAAGAGAGCACGTCAGCGTTAAAGAGATCAGTGAAACGGTCGATGAGAACTACCGTATTCATCTCAATACTGGTGAGACGTTTGAGACGCGTAGTATTATCCTAGCGACGGGTGCGCAGTGGCGTAAACTTGGGGTACCAGGCGAAGAAGAAAACGTTGGTAAAGGCGTGGCTTACTGCGCACACTGTGATGGTCCTTTCTTTAAAGGTAAAGAGATATCAGTCGTCGGTGGTGGTAACTCAGGCATTGAAGCGGCATTAGACCTTGCTGGTATCGTCAAGCATGTGACTGTCCTTGAGTTTGCTGATGAGTTAAAAGCCGATCAAGTGCTTATTAATAAAGCGAAAGAAAAAGACAATATCGAATTTATCACTGGCGCTGCGACCAAAGAGATCAAAGCCACTGATGGTAAAGTCAGCTCCATTGTCTTTGAAGATCGTAGCACAGGTAAGACGCATGAGCGTGATTTGTCAGGTGTGTTTGTGCAGATTGGTCTGGTGCCAAACACGGCATTTATCAAAGGCTTCGTTGATCTAAACCGCTTTGGCGAGATTGAAATTGATGAGCGTTGTCATACCGATCGCAGAGGTATCTTTGCTTGTGGTGATGTGACCACTGTGCCATTTAAGCAAATTAATATTGCGATGGGTGAAGGAAGTAAAGCGGCATTGTCAGCATTTGAGTATTTGGTTATGCAGTAAGCGTAGTCTTAGTGTTGAATTCAGAAGCCACCTTGAAAGAGGTGGCTTTTTTGTGGAAAATACTTTACCGCTTGTTAAATTATATAAGTTGACGTATGTTTGGCATTATTTATATGAAAATCTTAAAAGTGAAAAAAACATATGGTTGTCAAAAGTAATGTTTGGG
>JARIAA010000276.1 GCA_029264635.1 Psychrobacter sp.
CTTCATAGCCGTCCATACAGGCCTGCATCGCACAGATGGGATCAACTTCTGACACTCGTACAATCATGCCTTCTTGACGCAGACTTTGCGTAGAGCCTTTACCGACATCGCCATAACCGATCACTAAGGCGCGGCGACCAGCAAGGAACATGTCAGTAGCACGTTTGATCGCGTCATTTAAGCTATGACGGCAGCCATATTTGTTATCGTTTTTAGATTTAGTAACTGCATCGTTAACGTTGATAGCTGGTACTTTAAGCGTACCCTTATTGAGCATCTCAACCAAACGATGCACGCCAGTGGTCGTTTCTTCAGAGATACCATGGATGTTATCGAGCATTTGCGGATAGTCATCATGAATTAGCGCGGTTAAGTCGCCGCCGTCATCTAAGATTAGGTTGGCATCCCAAAGTTGACCTGACGCTTCGCTGCCAACTTGGATTTGTTGACGCAAGCACCACTCGTACTCCTCTTCGGTCTCGCCTTTCCAAGCATAAACAGAGATACCCGCAGCAGCAATCGCCGCCGCAGCATGGTCTTGGGTTGAGAAGATGTTACATGATGTCCAGCGTACTTCCGCACCTAGCGCGACAAGCGTCTCGATAAGAACAGCCGTCTGAATGGTCATGTGGATACAGCCAGCGATTTTTGCGCCTTTAAGCGGTTGATCCGCTTCGTAGCGACGACGCAGACCCATAAGAGCAGGCATTTCGGCTTCAGCAAGGCTGATTTCACGGCGACCATAATCAGCAAGGCTGATGTCGGCGACTTTATAGTCAGTGAAAGAGGGGTTAATCGTATGGGCAGATGGGGTGTTAGACACTGCGTCCATAATATGCTACTATCAGTTAATAGATAAAAAGAATAAAAACGCAGGTGCCGTTATTTGCGCTGTTCATAACCAAAAATGGCAATCAACAGTTAACCGAGCCTAACATAACCAATGATTTGCAAAGCAATTTAGCTTAAATGCAATAAGCACTTATTATGGCGCAACACCTCTCGGAGGTCGTTATTGTAATGGATGATGATTAATTTGTCACCTATTGGCTAATATAAATAGTAAGTGCTTGAGTCATAAAAAAAGGCCATCGATAGATAGCCTTGATTATTTATATATAAGTTCTGACTTTTACCCAATAAGCTTAAAACCAGTTATAGGTAAGCGAGGTGAAAAAGTTAGTGCCGTCAGTGTTATAGCCAAGGGCGGTCACATAGTCCTTGTTAGTAATATTATTTAGGCGAGCAGTCATGGTTAAATTATCCGTCAACTGATAATTGCCACTAATATTGAGTAGACCAAAGCTGTCTATAAGCTGTGAATCAGCATTATTTACACTGTAATAATAATGACCTATATATTCATATTCAGCGCGGATATCCAAGCTCGGTAAACGATAGCCTAAGTAGATAAGGCCTTTGTTTTCAGGACGAATTGGGAGATAGTTACCATTATAATCAATAGGATTACCCAGATAGTCGACTTTACCAGTGTAATCGCTATCATCCTTGGCTTTTTGGTAGTCGTAACTCGCCCCAAATAGATAACTATCAATCGCCCAATCTGAAGTCAATGTCACCCCTTTTATTTTGGCTTTGTCCGTATTGATTCTTTGTCCATAAATATATTCAGGCGTGCTTTTACCATCACTAGCAATAAGATCGTTAACCTTATTATGGTAACCTGTGATGCGTGTCGATTGCAGTGACGTATTATATTCAATAAAAGCTTCGTAGTTATCGCTAGTTTCCGGTTTCAGATTGGGATTACTACCCCAACTTTTAGGCCCATATAAGTCATTAAAGGTTGGTATGCGATAGCCTTTAGCGTAACTTGCGCCAATACGAAAATCAGGACTGATATTATAAGCAGCGCCTAAGTTATAGGTGGTTTCGCTGTCGAAGTCTGAATAGTCGTCATATCGTATATTGGCTTGGGCGTCGAAGCCATTATATGACAGCAAATAACCTAAAAAACCACTGGTGATTTTACGATCATCGGCATCATATACATTTGACTCCAATGTTTGCTTCAAATGCTCCGCGCCTAGAGTTACTTTGCCGACTGGCAAGTCTTGAACGCTTATTAAGCTTATTTGCTGCTGCTTAGTGTCATATTGGCTACCATTATTGGCGTCCGTCTCATAAGTCGTTGATTCATCGATACTATAACCATATTGAAGTTTGGTGTTGCTGCTATCGGTGAGATGTTCAAGATAGGCACTAGCAGCCCCACTTTCCTGATCTGCAAAAGCATGCTTTAGAGCAGGAGCGCCCGTCATATAATCATCATAAGCGTCAATATCGGTTGTTGATTTTGAATAAAGACCGCTGATGCCAAATCTTAGATTATCATTAATCTTTTGATTAAGAAGTAAGCTGTAGTTATCACTCTCAAAGCCATCATCATCAGTCTGACTTGGCAGATCACGAGGTAGAGTGGCGTTAAATCCGTCTGTTTCGTTGTGACTGGCTGCTAGGCTCAGCGTAGTACCATTGTCATTGGCAAATTGAGCGCTCGCGCCATATAAGTATTGGTTATGAGAGCCAGTACCTGCGGTGACAGAGATATTGCTTTGCTCGACATTATTGCCTTTGGTGAACACTTGAATCACACCGCCCATCGCATCGGCACCGTAAATACTAGAGCCTGAAGCACCATATAGTACTTCAATACGATCAATTTGATCCGCTGGAAGTAAGTTTAAGGTTGCGCTACCTGCACTTAATGAGCTATAGCGTACACCATCAATCAGTACTAAGACTTGCTTGCTATCATAACCGCGCACATAAAAGTTTGAAGTGGTACCCATGCCGCCGCTAGCATAGTGACTAAAGCCTGGTTGACGCTTCAACACATCAAGCACGGTTTGACCTTTATAATGCTTTAACTCTTCACTATCAACCACTTGAGTTTGCGCAATGACATTACTGGTTTTAGTCGGTGTGCGCGTGGCGGTGACGACGATTTTATCCAGCTCAACTTGTGGTAGGTTGTCATCATTAACAGTATTAACATCTGTAGTGGCAGCCACTGCTGTATTAACAGCAAACAGGCCAAGCACGCTCAAAATGCTCAAACGCAGATAGGTGCTTGAAAACGAACGTGATAAAATCATAGACAAATCCAAAGTCAAAAATCGAAAGCCAAAAGTGCTGTCATTTATTAGCCATACTAAACTGTGCTTATTATCTATAAAACTTGCCTATTTATAAACAACTTTAACCTAATGTTTCTTCATTGTAAGTTGAGCATTTTTCATCATGTCGAGTCATCGGCTCATCTTGTGCTATTTGAATAGTTTTTCTATGATATACATGACATTGATCATATATGGCGCGCCAAAATCAATCGTAGGTTTGTTTACCATAAAATCCGTAATCAAAAGCACTAGCTTTATAAATAGTTGTTATCATAGCGGCAGATATTATTTATGGTTAGCTGTGCTACTTTCAAAGTTAAGAGGTTTGTCTTGTCTATTTATCTACGCCCTAATACGGTGTCATCTGCATCAGTTTCGCTGGTTAAAACGCCCATAATAGTAGTTACACTACTAATGGCTCTCATGCTTAGCATAATAGCGCCAAATAGTGCCTTAGCCGCTGAAACAGGCCTACTGGGTGTCGATGGTAATAGCGAAGAAACCGTACGCGAGGCAATACCAGATGCATTTGGACGTAATACGCCGCGGCAAACCGTGCAAGGATTTATCAGTGCGCTTGGTGAAAATGATTATTTATTGGCTAGTAATTACCTTAATTTATCCAAATCTGATAATCCTGCTACTGCTGTGCGTGAGTTCAAACAGGCACTTGATGCAGGTGGACGTTTTCAACCTGATCTACAGCTTAACAATACCCCTGAAGGCAATTTGACCGATCAGCTGCCACCAAGCCAAGAAAACGTAGGTAGCATCAATGTTGGTGAAAAAAGTGTGCCTCTGCTGCTCGAAAGAGTCGTATCCAAGCAAGGTGAGCAGTACTGGCAGTTTTCTAGTGAGACGCTAAGCTCAATACCAGAAGTTCTAGAAAACACCAATCCTACCTTGGTTTCGCGTTATACCATCGATTCACTTGAAGACAAAAAACTCTTTGGTTATCAATTGAACGACTTAGTCGCTGCGATATCAATGATTGTTAGTAGCTTTATACTAACTTATATACTGGTATGGATACTTTATCATTTACTGAAACTTGCTTATCCACGCATACGCGGCATCCCATTGCCCATACCAGACAAGGTTATATTGCCGCTTGCTGTGGTCATTATGGCATTGATTTTGTCTGAAGTAATGGTGTATGCAGGCGTATCGGTCACGCTGCGTGAGCCGGTCAATCGCTTTACCGAGATTGCCTCATGGCTTGCAGTGACGTGGCTGCTCCTGCGCGTAATCGACGCGATATTCACGCGCGCGGTCAACTTAAGCTACCGAAAAAATTACACAGAACGCGTATCCATCTTAGGGTTACTGCGCAAAGTAGTCAAAGCGCTGTTATTGATATTTGCCGTTATTGTCATCTTTGGCAATTTAGGGTTTGATTTAACGACGGGTATCGCTGCATTAGGGGTCGGTGGTTTGGCCTTAGCACTTGGTGCACAAAAGACCATTGAAAACCTTGTGGGTAGTGTGGTGGTAGTAGCAGACTCACCAGTCAGAATAGGCGACTACTGTAAGTTTGGCAATCTTGAAGGGACAGTCATTGATATTGGAATTCGCTCAACACGGGTGCGTACCTTAGCGCGTACTATAGTCACCGTCCCTAATGGCGACTTCTCGTCTATGCATATTGAGAACTTTACCTCGCGCGATATGTTTCAGTTTTTGCATAACTTATATATCAAGCGTAATGCAGATATTGATGAGGTGTTCAAAATGGTAAAAGATCTAGATAAGTTTTTGAATGAACACGAATTGACCAACCAAGAATGGAATCAGGCCAATATCTCAGAGCTGCGCCAAGACTGTTATGTGATTCAGCTACGAAGTTATCTCAACTGTATCAATAGTATCGAGTTCTATGATAAACAAAGTAAGTTCTTAGTTGAGATATTAACTATGGTAAAAAAATATAAGGTTGAGCATGCCTTGCCAACGCAGCAGTTAATCGTTAACCAAACCGAGCTTGAACCTCATCTAGAAAACGATATACACGATCAATCGACTGAACCGATGAATGATGGTATCAGCAGCAAATATGATCCTATCGATACCGATAAAAATGATTTAAACAAAGACATCGATAACATTGACAGTAATGAGGTGGTCGAGAAAGAAAAAACTAAAAACACTGACTTGAAGAAACCTCATAAAAATAGGAATTATGCTCTAGCACGGCGTAAGTTTAGGCATGCCAAAAAGAATTTTAGTCTATCTATATGGAATAAACCATAGGGTTTATTTTTAATAACTCTGCAATATTCTTACCATTTAAAAGCAAATCATAAAATATTGCCGTTAAAAAGGGTTGTCTACAAAGGTATGGCGATTTTATTACGTAGTGAACCGTAGTATGCCCAAAGCAGTAAGCTGGCCGCGCTAAGATAAGGTGACCATTCTTCGGTAAGGCTTTTTAATTGTTTTGACGTTGGGCGCTCTGCAAGTCCTAATAAGTCCATTGCTGCTACTTTAATCGCTAAATCATCGACTGCGAGCACGTCCGCACGTTTTAAAGAAAATAGTAAATACATCTAAGCGGTCAAGCGCCCAATACCTGTAACGGCAGTTAATGTTTTTATTACGTCATCATCTGTCATCATCTCTAAAGCTGAAAAATCGATATTGTGGGCGACTAAAGATCGCGTATAGCGAATTTTTTGCTTAGACAAGCCTTTTGCTCGTAAGGCGTCATCGTTTG
>JARIAA010000280.1 GCA_029264635.1 Psychrobacter sp.
CAACGCTGCAGATTGGGGTTGATGAAGCAGGACGCGGGCCGTTGCTTGGCAGTGTCAATGTTGCCGCTGCCATACTACCTAATGCCTGGTCGGGTCTGATTGAAGCACAGCCTTTATTAAATACGCCATTATCCATATTGACAGACTCCAAACAGTTGAGCGAGAAAAAACGGAATAGGCTTTATCCATTAGTGCAGCAACACGCTTTGGGTTACGTGGTGGCGGAGATTCCAGCAGCGGTCATTGATCAGATAAATATTTTGCAAGCAACCATGCTTGGTATGCGCTTATGTACGGAAACGCTGTTAGTGGCATTGGCAAAGCAAGTTATAAGCGATACAGGTAGCATGTCTTTTAATCCAAAGACAAAGGTGTTATTCGATGGAAATCGCTGCCCAGAGTTAGATTATCTGACACTATCAATGCATGGTATAGCTGAGTCAGATATCGATTGCCAAGCATGGGTAAAGGGTGATGCACGTCATACCAGTATCGCTGCTGCTAGTATTTTAGCAAAAGTTAGCCGCGATCAGACTATGTACCAGTTAGATTCAGTGCATCCGCGATATGGCATTGCAAAGCATAAGGGTTATCCTACCCGTGCTCATATGGAAGCCATTGAGCTTTATGGTGTGTTACCTCAGCATCGGCGCAGCTTTGCGCCAGTCAAACGGGCGCTTGAAAGCAAATGATAAGCTAAGTGCAGAAGCAGAGGTTGTTTGATAAAGAGATTAAGCGAATAGCCTAAGCAGAAAAACCACAGCTTTTATATTTATAATAATACACTTCTCAATATATTTTCTGAATTTGGGTTACTTTTTTAAGATTTCCAAAATTTATGTAATATCAAGCCGTCTTTTACAGACGGTTTTTTTATTGTCATAAACGGTTCTATTTATTATGAATTGGCATAATTATTGCTCGTTTTGTTTATGATCACTCAATGTGCCCACTTCATAATTTCATAGGATGAACGATGAAATTTCATACGCCAGAAAAAAGCCTTATCATCGCCCTTACTTCAGCGCTTCTTTTATCGGCATGTGGCGGTGGGGAAGGTGGTTCCAATACCAGTTCAAATAGTCCCAGTACAAACTTACCTGAAGCGGTGAGCCCATCAAAGCCGGTGAATACTCCGAAGCCATCAAAACCTATCGATACGCCAAAACCTGCTAATCCCTCAAAGCCGACAGATACTTCTGACACATCAAAGCCTGAGGTTACTTTGCCGACAGGGCAGGTGGAAGTCGACATGAAAGAGGTGGCAAGTATCAACCATGCTAGTGCCGCGCTAGTAGGATCTAACTTATTAAGCTCAAAAAGACAGAGTTGTGCGCTTGGTGCAGTGACGCACAGTAATGAGCTGACCAAAATTGCAACGCAACACGCGCAGTATATTCAGCATGTGTTTGCAAACAGTAGCCCGACGATGTTTGATGCGCATAACGAAGGAAGAATTGAGGATATAAAGGAGTGGACGGGGAAGAATAATCCATTTTTTACTGGCATTACTTTTAAAGATAGATTGCTTAAAGCAGGTTATTCAAACTTGGCTCACGGGGTAGTTGAAAATATCTCGAGAGTGACGTATTACAGTTCAGTGGGTAAAGTTTTGTCTCCAGAATATGCCGCGCATTCAATGACCAAATCCTTATTGGCAGCACCCTATCATCTGCGTTTATTAATGACACCAAATTTGAGTCAGACAGGGTCAGGTATGGTCGCTTATACTCCCTATAATAAAGCCAGTGATAAAAGCCAAGGCTACGCCTTTGTCAATGCATCATCAGCGAGTCAAAATACACAGAACCATACTGTCAAAGGACTGTTTACCTATCCTTGTGCGGGTATCGCTGACACCAATACTGCACTATATAATGAATTTCCAAGCCCAGTAGCGGGCACAGGTCGTAATTTGGCCAATGATCCGATCGGTCAGCCTGTCTATGTGAGCATGCCATCTGCCAAAAAAATCAAGGTCAGTAATATTAAGTTTCGTGATACCAAGCGTAATGTAGAGGTGCCAGTTGATTTGTTAGATTACAATAGCGACCCTCATAAAAATACGGCTTACGAATTACCAGAAAACGAAGCCTTTATTTTACCGCTGACTGACCACCTACAAAGCTGTGAGAGTGGCCGCAAAAAAGGACAAAACTGTGGCTTATATGGCAACAGCGAATACCAAGTGAGCTTTGATATCTTAGTAGATAATAAAACCTCAGAGACTAAGCAGTTCACTTTTACCACAGGCGAGGTGAACTATTAAACTCCTATTGATTTTACGCACATAAATCTTGTACGCATAAATCTTCATATAATTAAAATGATGAATTCGGCTGCTTTAAAAATTCTTTTTCTTCAGCAGTCGACTTTCGATTCAGTGCTTCATTACGATGGGGATAACGTCCGAACTGATCGATAATGTCTTTATGTCGATGTTCAAAGTCCAAAGTTTCAGAATCATCTAATTGTTCAAATAATGACAAATAGCGCTCATGAATGGCCGCGGATTCAGAATGCATGAAAGGCATAATAGTAAATCTGCGCCATTCCATCGGTAGCGTATCAAAATGCGTCTGTTGTATGGCCTCTTGAGCCAATACCAGCGCCATACCATCTTGTGCAAAAGCTGCTGCCTGACCGCGGCACAGATTGCGTGAAAACTGATCTAAAACAATGATCTCTGCCAAGCGCCCTGCCAAATTAGCCACTGGGTTGACCCTTTCTTCAGCCCGTCGCCAACACACGCACTCACCCTGTTTTGCAGCTTGCCATATCTTGCCGAACTTGTCGTTGATTTGCTGATCGAAATCATCATTTTGTGCAAACCAATAAGGCTCATTATCTTCGGCAAACCAAAAATCCAAAACAGCCCTAGCATCAGAATTAAGCGACTCAAGATGAGGATCTTTTAAGTCCAATTGAGTTAAATCAGTTTGACTAGTAGAGGTAGAGTAATCCGTTGATAATGACATAAAGTATTCTAATCGTAATAAATTTAGCATACTATAGCGCAATTATTTATATCTGTCATGACACTGTCAAAAGCTATCGGGTATCTTCTATGAATACTATAAAATCCTCGTCATCTAGTGCAATACCAACGCCAACGCCTTATTACCTACTGGATGAAGCCGCGATAGTCGCCAATATGCAGATTATCGCGCGCCTGTGTGAGCTGTCTGGTGTCAAGGCTTTGCTCGCGCTTAAATGCTTTGCGACATGGGGGGTGTTTGATGTCATGCATCCCTTTTTACATGGTACGACCTCGTCATCACTAAACGAAGTCCGACTTGGCTATGAGACCTTTGGTCAAAACAGCGCTCATAACCAAGACGATAAAGATAAAAATAAAGACGTTAAAGAAACTCATGCCTACAGCGTCGCCTATAGTGTGGACGAAATCGACGAAGTATTAAATTATGCTGACAAGATTATCTTTAATTCCATCTCACAGCTAAACGCCTTTAAAGATAAAGCGGCGACAAAAAACATTCCAGTAGGATTGCGATTAAACCCAAAGACTAGCAACTCATCCTTTATTATTGCTGATCCTGCGCGTCCATTTAGCCGCTTAGGTGAGCATGATAAAGATAAGATTACCGCCGTACTTGCTGATATAACTGGAGTCATGATTCATAACAATTGTGAAAACGACAGCTTTGAGGCTTTTAGTGAAAGCTTGGCAGA
>JARIAA010000296.1 GCA_029264635.1 Psychrobacter sp.
ATGACATTGATGAGGAGCATCATGAGATTTTTTTCTTTACGTCAGACCAGCCGTGCGGTACTAGTTGCTATGAGTATCAGCACAGGCCTTTTGCTAAGTTTACATAGCCAAGCGGCAACGGTCGAGCCTGCGAATACTCAAGCAGAAAATACAGCGGCTAGCCAAACTAGCAGCGCTCGCTTAACGCCTGCTAATAGCACTGACGGTATCATCGCATTGGTCAACGACAATGCTATTTTAAAAAGTGATTTGATCGCCGCTATTAATCAAACCCAAGCACGAGCTCAAGCAGCAGGCGAGCCTATTGCAAATTCAGCACAGCTCCAATCTGAGGTATTGAATGCGCTTATTTTACGTGAATTACAGCTGTCCCTTGTGAACCGTGTCGGCCTTAAACCTGATGAAGCTGCTATCAATCAGCGTCTGGCACAGATTGCTAAGTCTGAAGGCCTTGATAGTATCGCTGCCCTACAGCAACGTTTAGATGCCAATCAAGCTGGAAGCTATGCTATGTTACGCTCACAGCTGATGGAAGATGCAGCAATTCAAGCATTACAACAGCGTCAAATTACCAGTCGTGTACGTATTACCGAGCAAGATATTGATGCATTTTTGCGTTCTCCTGAGGCCAAGCGTCTAAACCAAAGTGAATATCAAACCATTCATATTCGTGTCCCCTATGTGGATGATTATAGCCGTCTGTCTGAGGCGCAGCGTAACGATGCATTAAAGGTTGCACAAACCCTACGTACGCGCCTACAAGAACCAAACGTCGATGTTGAGGCAGCAGTAGCGGCTGCACAAGGTAGCTATCCTATTGCGCTACAAGGTGGCGATATGGGCTTTCATAGAGCCGCGTCCTTACCTACCGAGTTATCTACTGAGATTACTAAGCTTGATGTCGGTGCAGTGAGTGCCCCGCTTGTAACGCCTGAAGGTATCGATATTATTAAACTGGCTAACAAAAAAGCCAGTGATACTATGATCATACCGCAGTGGCATACGCGCCATATTTTAGTCAAAGTTGACGAGCTACAGACCGATGCACTTGCTGAACAAAAGATTAATGATTTATATAATCAGCTACGTGCAGGTGCTGATTTTGCAGACCTGGCATCGACTTACTCAGATGACCCAGGTTCAGCAGGACGCGGTGGTGATCTTGATTGGGTTAGCGAAGAGGATATGATTGGCCCATTCGAAACAGTCATGAAAAATACGACCGTGGGCGACTACTCTGCTCCCTTTAAGACCCAGTTTGGCTGGCATATTCTTAAAGTCGAGGGCAAACGTGATCAAGATGTTAGTGATCAGTATCGCCGCAACATGGCGCGCCAAGCCCTGTATCAACGCTTAGCACCGCAAGCACAAGAAGATTGGTTGCAGGAATTACGTGCAGGTGCTTATATTCAGGTACTAGAATAATACTCTAGTGCTGAATGGCGCAATGTTCAAACGGTCTGATGACTAAGGGCATATACCAAGGTATATGTCCTTTTTATTGGCTTGCAAAACGTCTTTAGTCATCAAGTCGTGTGCAAGTATCCACATTATCTGTCCATTTTTTACACTTGTTGTTAATAACTAAAAGTTAGATAAGTTTTTAGATGTTCAAAACCTATTATAAAGAACATTTGTCTATTAATTAGTAACACTAATAACTATTAAACATAATAGCGGCAACAATTAGCTGATATAACCTAAATATAATGCTACAGCGTTGAGATTGGTCGAAGATAATAGTGTTTGATTTTATTATTTTTAATTAATAATACTGTGAAGCAAGTTATTATAGGTAAGTTCACTTTAAAATCGACACAGCTCAACTGACGAATTGATTGTGTTTTGAGCTGACTATGGCTTTTATCAGAGATATTACAGATATTAAAAATCACTTTGTAGTGTCGTTATGACAGTAATATGGTCATGATTATTATGTGGAGTAGATAAGTTTGAATAGTGAATTGATGGGCAGTGACTTGACTCGAGTGATGTTAGATCGCGGCGATAAACAGATTTGGTGTGCTGTAGATGACCTTAGTGATGAGCGCGCTATTAGTGACCACATTGACAATGATTTTACAGCGCGCATCGTAGCTTTTCGTGACGGTAAGTTTTTCTGTACTGCTGGTATGGTATGGTTATATGCTGTACCTATTACGATCATCCCTATCAGAGAATTACAGACTCTATAGTCAATAGAAGCTAGCGTTTCAAAAGATTGGCATAAAGAAAAGCCCCAAACCTAGGGCAATTGGTTTGGGGCTTTTCTGCTTTGTAACGTTATTATTATCTCTTCCTTGATTATTTATCTTAGATCTTAAACAGCGACTAATGTATCAGAAAGGGGGTCTGTATCATATAGGAACTGCCTCAACACTGCATCCTTGCCTATCCTTGTGTTGATGTAGCTATTATACGATGCTGTTACTGGATGTGAATAGACGCCAAAAGCCCAATTTATCGTACGCTTTGGCTTACATTTATTCACCTAAGTAAATACAAAGGGCCATGATAGACTTATCTTTATTAATTAACACCCGCTTGCTCCTTTGCATGTTCTCTTGAAACTTTAATCCCCTCTTTTTTACCAGCTTCAATTTTATTGTCCGCCTCTTTAATGTCATCTGCATCCGTTGTAGGGGCGTTTTGCTCCTGTTTACTCGCCTCCTCTGGTTCGTATTGTAAGGTAGTCATGACTGGAAAATGATCGGAGCCAATAGAAGGCAAGCGCTCAACATTAACCACAGTGAAACAGGCGCTATGAAAAAGATGGTCTAACGCCCAGCGCAGAAAAGGATAATCCACATGAAAAGTATTCATAAAATGGCGTCCAATGCGCGGATCTAATAATCCTGAAATACGTTGAAAGCGGCGGGTAGTTTTTGACCAAGCCACATCGTTAAGATCACCTGCTAATATGGCTGTTTGATTATTCTCTTTGATGTGCTTTCCAACCATAAGTAGCTCAGCGTCTCGTGTGGTTGATTTTTCGGCTTCTGTCGGACTTGGTGGCATAGGATGCAAGCAATATAACCAGATAATCTTATCATTTGGCAGACGAATTTGCGTATGGATAGAAGGTATATCATCGATCATAAGATACTTAACAACAGGATCTATCAGCTCAAGCTTAGTGTACAGATGCATACCATACAGATTATCTAATGGCACTTTTACGCTATAAGGATAATCGGGCTCAATTTGACTCAGAGCTTTTTCCCACTTCTTATCACTTTCTAAAGTAATTAAAATATCTGGTTTTCTGTCTTCCACTAGCTTGACTAAATCTTGAGTTTGGTCATTAGAAGTCAGAACGTTTGACACCATAATTTTGAGCTGATGGGTCTCATCCTTTGGTTTATCTTTGGCATCTTGGACTTCTTTTTTCCACAATTTGGTATAAGGTAGTACCATTTTGAGCTGAAAAGCCAGTGTGATGTTCAAAGCAGCAAACAATAATCCTTGTATCAGCTGCCACTGTGACCAAAATACCAACATGCCAATCCATGCAATAATACCGAGTACCATTATTTGAATACGAGGAAAGTCAACGCCACGTACCCACCAGTTATCTAGAGGCAACCAACCCCAAATAGTGATAAAAGCGATCAGACCTGCTAACCACTGCGCGCCATAATATAGTAGGGAAACATCCATAGGTGTATTGACCGTTTATTAGATTGATGGTTGAACCAATGATTATACCTATTATCAGTTAGATGACAAAAGCCTATCTTACGACTTGGATCGACAATAGATGCTCACTTTAGCATCTCATAAGGCTGGCGCCTACCAATGATTATCCGTTATGTTAATGCGACTATAAGATACTACGCTTTTATCTCGTCAGCTATAGAGGATAATGTGTATGGATTTTTGTTCTAAATATATAATAAAGATTGCTATTCTTAACAAATAAGAAATTAAATATAGTCAATTAATGTCATAACAGCAAACGCGAATCGTGCCTAAAAAATATTTGAAATCTTTTAAAACGACTTGCTTTTTGAGGTTTTTCACGGCATTGTAATCGGTTAACAATACAACAATTAATGATAAATAGGATTAAGTTTCATGAGTGATTTAACGGTAGGCTTGGTAGGCTGGCGCGGTATGGTCGGGTCAGTATTGATAGAGCGTATGCGTGAAGAAAAAGACTTCGATGGTATCACACCTGTGTTTTTTTCGACCAGTAACGCTGGCGGCGACGCCCCAAGCTTTGACGGTATCAAGACCAGCCAACTAAAAGATGCTCATGATATTGCAGCACTTGCTGCCTGTGACGTAATTATCACCTGCCAAGGCGGCGATTATACCTCAAAGGTACATCAGCCCCTACGTGATAGCGGTTGGACTGGCTACTGGATTGATGCAGCAAGCACCTTACGCATGGAAGACGACAGCATCATCATTCTTGATCCTGTTAACCGCAGCGTCATCGATAATGCGCTTGCAAATGGCAAAAAAGACTTCATTGGCGGCAATTGTACTGTGTCACTCATGCTCATGGCGATCGGTGAGCTGTTTAATAAAGGCTGGGTCGAATGGGTCAGCGCCATGACGTATCAAGCAGCAAGTGGCTCTGGTGCCAACAACATGCGCGAGTTAATCGAAGGCATGGGCGTACTCTATGATGCCGTCAAAGATGAGCTTGCCAACCCTGCTAGCGCCATCCTTGAGATTGATAAAAAAATCGCCCAAACGCAGCGCTCAGACGATTTCCCTAAACAATACTTCGGCGTGCCATTAGCGGGTAGTTTGATTCCTTATATTGATGCGCAATTAGAAAATAAACAGTCTCGTGAAGAATGGAAAGGTTGCGTTGAAACCAATAAAATCCTTGGTCATTCTGAAGCAGATAAGATTGCAATCGACGGTATGTGTGTCCGCGTGGGTGCCATGCGTTGTCATGCGCAAGGCTTAACGATTAAGCTTAAAAAAGACATTCCATTAGAAGAAATCGAAGCGGCATTGAAGAATAGCGATAATGAATGGCTAGACGTGGTGGAAGACGATAAAGAAGCCACTATGAACCGTTTGACGCCCGTAGCCGTGACTGGTACTTTGACGGTTGCGCTAGGACGCCTGCGTAAGCTTAATATGGGCCCTGAATATTTGGGCGCGTTCACTGTCGGCGACCAGCTGTTATGGGGCGCAGCAGAGCCTCTACGCCGTATGCTAAATATCATCCGTGAGCAAAACAGCTAAGCTCATTTAATTGCCAACAAAAAAGACAGCGCTTGCTGTCTTTTTTTGGCGTTATTTTTTCAATAATGAATCATTTAGGCTGATAAGCAAGCATCACTTCATTGCGGCGCATAAACGGCAGTGTCCAAGGTGGGTTATAACGTGCCAGCTCAGGACTGCCTGTGATGATTAAATTTTGCGCCTGCATCCAAGACTGTAATTCTGCGGTTTTTGCAGCTACCTTTTCAGCACCAGCTAGCCCTGAAAATTTAATAACGCCATAAGTCTGCGCTGGTACTTCTACAATTTCGATTTTCGGATTATTTGGCTTCGGTAACGTTTGCATATTGTATTGGCTTGGCATAGTAAATTGTACGCGCCATTTATCTTTAGTTTGTTGAATGCTGACTGGCGCAGTCATGGCGATTTTCTGTGACTCACCGCTCCCTTTTTTAGCTTTAGGTTGCATCGTGACAGGAGCTGTCATACTCATTTTACGACTCTCGCTACTCGGCGCAGTATTATTACCAAAGATATAATCTGCTAGAATCTTAAATCCTGCACGACTGGCTGCATTTTGATCACCTGTCACCCAAGTTTGCGCCACCAGCTGACTCTCATAGCGACGCAATTCAAAGTTTTCAGTCTTTGATAGAACGGTATAGGTTGGTTCTTCGGTAGCCATAGCTGCTCCTGAAAGTAATAATGCACTAGTCAATAATACGCCACTTAATAGCATTCTATTCAATACCGTTCCATTTAAAAGCGAATGTTTCGATGATAGGTATGTTGCTTTGCTCATACTCTCTCCCCGCTGTGCAAAAAGAATTTTCAATACTCTTAAATTTGCAGCAGTTATTCGTTTACTGTAGCAATTACTGGGCAAAGTTGTCTGTGTCTTTTAGTTATATTCCTCTAATAGAAAATACTAATTTTTAACCCATAATTTATATGCTGAGGCTATTTTTATAATTGCCTTTACTATCTATGCAGATTATCTGACGCATAAATATCGTAGTCCCCAAAAACGCCCGATAATGCTATAATTAGCGCCATTTTTATAGCTTAAATAGTGATGATTATATGCAATTTGTCTTACATAAAACGGCAAGCGGCGTTACGCGTGCACGCCGCGGTACGGTCCATCTCAATCATGGCGAGGTGCAAACGCCTGCATTTATGCCAGTAGGTACTTATGGCACGGTTAAAGGTATGCTACCACGCGATATTGAATCGATTGGCGCAGATATTATACTAGGCAATACCTTCCATTTATGGCTGCGACCTGGTACCGATATCATTGATAAATTTGGTGGTCTGCATAAATTTATGCATTGGGATAAGCCAATTCTCACTGATTCGGGTGGATTTCAGGTTTTCAGTCTAGGTGCAATGCGTAAAATCACCGAAGAAGGCGTCACTTTTAAATCGCCAATTGATGGTGCAAAAGTCTTTTTATCGCCAGAAAAATCGATGCAGATTCAGTATAGCTTGAACTCAGATATCGTCATGCAATTCGATGAATGTACCCCCTATCCTGCCACTCATGATGAAGCTAAAAAATCCTTAGAGCTATCATTACGTTGGGGACAACGCTGCGTCGATGAGCACAAAAAACTTGGCAGTACCAATGCCTTATTTGGCATCATTCAAGGCAGTATGTATGCCGATTTGCGCAAGCAATCACTTGAAGGTCTGCTCAATATTGGTTTTGATGGTTATGCCATCGGTGGTTTGTCTGTTGGTGAACCAAAAGAAGAGATGATAAAGGTTTTAGATTATATCGCGGATGATATGCCAGCTGATAAACCACGCTATTTGATGGGTGTTGGTAAGCCTGAAGACCTTGTTGAAGGCGTAAGACGCGGCGTCGATATGTTCGATTGCGTCATGCCAACTCGCAACGCGCGTAATGGTCATTACTTTGTCACAGGCGATGCCGATAATGCAGGCGTGGTGCGTATACGCAATAGCCAATACCGTACTGATGAAGGTCCGTTAGATCCTGAATGTGATTGTTATACTTGTCAAAACTTTAGCCGTGCTTATTTATCACATCTGAATAAATGTAAAGAGATGCTGGGCGCGCAGCTGGCGACGATTCATAATCTGCGCTACTACCAGCGTTTGATGCAAGGTATGAGAGATGCAATCGAACAAGATACCTTTGATGAATTCGTCAATGAATTTTATAGTAAGCGTGGGCAGAATGTGCCAGAGCTAAATCTGCTTTAATTTGCATATGGCTTAATGTCAAAACGTCTATTGACTATAGTGTAAAAATGCCAGTCAACATTTACTGACTGGCATTTTTACGCTAACTAAACATACTGATAACTAAAACCTTTAATACATCAAAAAATGGTTAATAATTATCTTCAGGTACTTGATCCATCGGAATATCAGGATGTTTTCTTAGATGTAAGATGGATAAAATCAAACCGCCCCATATCAGTACCATTGAAATGATCATAAAAATAATCGCTGAAGTTGACATAATAAATTCCTATTAAAATTTCAATGTGTTTAGATCGTGTCATCAATTAAACGAGATTTATCATCCTCATCATCATGCACGCCTCTCATACGAGTCAGTATAAACGCGCCCAATCCAAAGAAGACCACAACGCCCCAACCAAATAACAATAGTATGGTCGTAGAGTAGCCCTCATAAGGGTTTTGTACCAAATCAACCAGCTTCATACCCAAAGCGATAGTAAGTACCGTTGGCGTAATAACGGTTAGCATAAATACCCAAGCGCCTCCTAGTTTGATACTAGAGATACGGTTGCTATGGGCAAGCAGCCCTGGAATTTTGTGGCGATTAAACCAAGTGACCCAAATGATTGACAACAAACCTCCAGCCACGATACCGATATTATTGGCAAAATGATCAATGACATCTACCAATACCAACGAGCTACCAGTAGAGAAAGCTGAGATTGATATAATGGCACAAACCCCTACTATCACCGTCACTGCTTTTTTGCGTGACCAATCAAATTTATCTTGGAAAGCAGAGATAGGCACCTCTAAAATACTGATCAGCGAGCTGATACCTGCAATCACTAAGGAGCCAAAGAACAAGAAACCAACAAAGTCGCCACTTGCTCCCATGGTAGAGATGATTTTGGGAAACACGAAGAACGCTAGCCCAACACCGCCACTCGCAACCTCAGAAACATCTTGGCCAGTCGATTGCGCCATAAAGCCAATCGCGGCAAAGATACCAATACCTGCGATAAGCTCAAACGAAGAGTTAGCAAAGCCAACGACCAAGCCTGCACCCGTCAAGTTAGTATTCTTTTTCAGGTAGGAGGCATAAGTCACCATAATACCAAAACCAACCGATAGTGAAAAAAATACATGGCCATACGCGGCTAACCAAACATTGGGGTCGCTCATTCTTGCCCAGTTGGGCTCAAAGAACGCGTTCAAGCCGATTTCAGAACCTGGTAAGTTAAGGGCCTTAAATACCATGATGCCAAACAACACCATTAATAACGGAATACAGATTTTATTAGCAAGCTCAACACCTTTACGGATACCGCCAAACATAATTAATATGGACAGCGCCCAAACAATAATTAGACCTGTAAACATTTGTGGCACAAATACCGAGGTTAGCTCTCCTGTATGTTGGACAAAGTCGCTGACAAAGAAGGTGGTGGTATCTTCACCCCACTTCTGCCCAAACGAGAAAAACATATAACTGCCTGCCCAGACGATGACAGCAGCATAATAAATAGCAATCACAAAAGATACGAGCGTCTGCCACCACCCTACAAACTGGGCGGATTTGACCATCTTTTTATAAGCACGTGGCGGGGCAGAACGATATTTATGTCCGACAATATAATCTAAAAATAATAATGGAATGGCTGCTGTTAATAAAGCAATGACATAAGGCACCATAAATGCCCCGCCTCCGTTATCATAAGCGACATAAGGAAAGCGCCATATATTGCCAAGCCCTACTGCTGAACCGATAGCGGCTATAATGAATCCAGTTCTACCGGACCAATTCTCTCTTGGTTCTGCCATACACTACTCCTAATATTATAATGATCAGCTACTCAAATTTCATGAACCAAGAAATAGCCAAGACAACGGATGTGTTACAAATTAGTTATTAATTAAAATACGTTACTACAACCTTACTACATATCTTTAGAAAGTTTCTGCTAAACCCTACAAAAAGTCAATAGCTCATGAAAACAAAAAAGCCATAACAATTGGTTATGGCCTACTATATTAAACAAAATTTTTAATAATACTGCTATTGTTTTGCGCCTCCATTTAACGTACTACACCGCGCTGACTGTGCTGTAAAGAGTCAATTAATAACTGTATCTTAGGTTCTTTTGTTACCAACTCTTCTTCCAAAATTTTGAGTGCCTGTAGAGTCGTTAATCCAGATCGAAAAATGGTGTTATAAGCTTGGCGTAAGGTATCTATCGTGTGCTGCGACCATTTTTTACGGCGCATACCTTCGATGTTAAGCCCATGTACATGTGCAGGGTTACCTGATACCATCGTAAAAGCTGCGACATCTTTCAAAATTAAGCTGGCTCCGCCGACTAAGCTATAATCATCCACGCGGCAAAACTGATGTATACCTGAATTACCACCAATGATTGTATGATTACCAATAATGACGTGCCCTGCTATACCTACGTTGTTTGCAACTACATTATGATTGCCTATAAGACAATCATGAGCAATATGAGTATTAACCATGAGCAGATTATGATTGCCAATTTTGGTCAGATTTTTATCTTGTGCGGTACCACGATGCAAAGTACAAGCTTCACGTATCGTATTATGATCACCAATCTCAAGCCAAGTACGCTCACCGTCGTACTTTAGATCTTGTGGATCCTCCCCAACGCTTGCAAACTGATAAATTTGATTGTGCTTACCAATACGAGTTAGTTTGGTGACGACCACATGGCGATGTAAAGTAGTATGTGCACCAATGGTTACCTCATCGCCGACAATACAATAGGGGCCGATAACTGCAGTTTCATCAATCGTAGCAGACGGTGAGATGAGCGCGGTGGGGTGTATCTGACTCATAGTGCAGGCCTTGGTATCATTTAATGCAAGTAAAAGACAAAACAGAATACAGACAGTTCAGACTCATCAACCAAGCCTCTTCCCATTCTATTCTTACCATAGATATTATTATTAAAAATTATTGTTATAAAAAAACAGTGATATCATTCTTTAAATTATTGAATTAAGAACGATGATATCACAAGATTTTACTGCTCTTGACGGGCGATCATAATCTGAGCACTAGCGGCGAGCTGATCTTCAACATGAACGGTACAATCAAACTTATAGATACCGCGCTTTTGCATGACTGTTTTGGCACGGATAATCAGCTGATCGCCAGGAATCACTCGGCGCTTGAAACGCACTTTATCAACACCTGCAAATAAATATAAATAACCATCTTCTGCAGTCAAGCCGGCGCTAATAAATCCCAACACGCCCGAAACCTGCGCCATGGATTCAACCATTAATACGCCTGGCATAATCGGTTCATCAGGAAAGTGCCCATTAAAAAACTCTTCATTGATGGTCACGTTTTTAATACCAGTAATACACTCACCAGGCTTACAAGCCGTAATTTTATCCACTAGCATAAACGGATAACGATGCGGTAGATAATGCTTGAGCGTATGATAAGTCAATGGCAATGTTAAACCTTGTTCAGATAACGTTTTAATGTCTTCACCATTTAAAGTATTTATATCTGCATTACTCATAGCGGGCTTCCTTGCTTTGTTGCGGTCTGTTAAGTTGATATCTCATTGACTTTTTAATAGTAAGCTTATAGATAGCGAGAATTGAATAGATTTAATCATCACTAAGCTTTCGAAAACGTACTGCTGCGCGGCGCCACTTGGCTGTTGGCATGGCTACCGTACCTGATGAATAAGAACCAGCTATTTTTATCGATTTGGTCACCATCGTCATGCCTGATAAAGTCACGTCGTCTGTAATCTCAATATGACCATTAATACAGACTGCGCCGCCAATAATACAGCGCTTCCCAATTATTGTACTACCAGCGATACCTGTATTAGCTGCAATAGCAGTGCCCGCACCAATATGGACGTTATGAGCGATTTGTACTAAGTTATCAATAATCACATGATCGCCAATAATCGTGTCATCAATGGCACCGCGATCGACACAAGTGTGGCTACCGATACGCACATGATTGCCAATGACCACACGACCAAGCTGAGCAATACGCTCCCAACCACTACTGCTCGGATCTTTCGTAGGTGCAAAGCCAAAACCTTCTGCACCAATGCTGACACCAGCATGGAGTCTAACATGATCGCCAATGAGACAGTCGTGTCCGATGACGACTTGGGATTTGAATACACCGTCAGTACCAATGTGAGCGTAAGATTCAACGACGACATGAGCGTCCAAACAACTACGCGCGCCGATTTGAACGTATTCGCCAATCACGCAATAAGGGCCGATTTGGACATCGGCACCAATCACCGCACTATCAGCAATTACGGCAGTCGGATGAATACCAGTATTCGATAAATGGCGTACAAAAAGCTGGCTACTGCTCGCGTAAGCCAAATAAGGCATGGCTACCACTAATGCGACAGACGTAGACGGTACTTGCTCACGATAATGCTGCGTGACAAGTATTACTGCCGCCTCACTATGTGCCAGACTGGGCAAGTAGTTGGGATTAGACAAAAAACTGAGCTGTGTACTATTTGCATCAGTTAAACTACTGACACCATCTACAGGTCTGCGCAGCTCGGCAGCACTAATATCAGCTTTATTCAATACTGGCTGACGCTGCTCAATTTGGGAGATAAGTTGCTCAATCGTTATCATAGTCATGGTTAGTATGAGTAATAGAAGTAAAAAACAGCGCCAAGCTGAAAAATCAGCTTAGGCGCAATTAAAGTGGTTATTATAAATGCCTATTGGGTTTATGAACGTGACACAGGATCATGAACCCACCTACAAGATACTACTGATTAAAAAGTACTACCAATCTGGAATTGTACTTTTTCGGTCTCATCACCTTCTTTATCGCCAATCGGCACCGCATAACTAAGCGAGATCGGTCCAATAGGCGTGTACCAAGTGATACCAGCACCCGCACTAAAGCGCATCTTATTGTCTTGGGTAAGGAGCGGTACACCTGTATCAACACCGTTTATCGGGTTAATAAAGGTACGGTCTTCTTTATCGGTGGTATCAAAGACTTGACCACCTTCAGCAAATATTACTGGGCGTACCTGATCTGCCCAGTCGCCTTTAAAGGGCAGTGGCAGAATTAGCTCTGTACCAAAAGTGGCTAGCGCATTACCACCAACCTCTTCTTTTTTAAAAGAACTATAGCCATTAACCGCGTCATAATAAGCCGATGATCTAGGACCGAGCGTTGAGGACTCATAACCACGTACAGAGCCATAACCACCCGCGTAGAAGTTCTCATAGAACGGCAAATCATTACCATAGCCAAGCTTGGTATAGCCGCGTGCTATCACATCTTTGTAGATAGGATAATACACGTTACCACGGTAAATAAGCTTTTGATACTCAGAATCACCAAAGCCCAACGTTGCATCAATCGTATGGCTCATCCCTTTAGTTGGGAATACTGGGCGATCTAGCGTACTATAATCCCAGCCTAACAAGAGATTGTAGGTATTATAGTCATTTTTAAAGCCAGTACGACCCGTAAAATCATCTTCAACATTATTGCCCTCAAATCTCTCAAACGTGCCACCATCATCGATAATTTGCTGCACGTTAGAGACGCCAAGAAAACGTCCGCCACGTACTGACGTATTATCAAAGTTTATTCCAGCGCTGACACGCTTGGTTTCATCAACAGGATAACTATAGTTTAAGGTCGCACCGTAAGAGTCAGTCACATAGTTACTTACGTTTCTATCATCGTATTTGGTTTCACGATAATAAGCACTCAGACCTTGCGATACGCCGTTTTCTGTAAAATATGGATCGGTATAACCTAAGCTATAAGAGTCGCGTGTCTCTGAACGTGACAAGGCCGCTTTGACGCGGTTACCTGTACCCATAAAGTTGTTTTGGGTGAGATCTAACTGGAACGTTACACCGCCACTTTGTGAGTAACCTGCAGCAATCGTTGAGCTGCCAGAGGGCTGCTCTTCAACCGTATAGTTGATATCCACTTGATCGGGTTGATTGGGTACTGGCTTTACATCGACGTTGACGGCTTTAAAAAAGCCAGTGCGCATCAGACGCGTACGTGATAGCTGAATTTTGTCATTAGAGGCCAATGCACCTTCTAACTGACGCATCTCACGGCGCAATACCTCATCTTGGGTTTTTATATTGCCATTAAAGTTGATACGGCGTACATAAATAGGACGCGCAGGATCGATATAGTAATCAATATCGACGACACGAGTTTCATCATTAATACGGGGTACTGGACGTACTTGCGCTAGATAATAACCTTCGTTACCATAGCGACGTTTTAATGCAGCGGTCGTTTCATCAAGTTTGGCTTGCGAATAGTTTTCATTGGCAGCGAAGGTGACAAGCTCTTGTAGCTCATCTTTAGCATATTTTGGCTCACCTAAGAAGTTGATCTCTCCAAACTGATACTGCTCACCTTCACTTAAGCTGACTTCAATAAACACACTGCGCTTGTCTTCACTGATATTAAGCACCGCATTATCAACATTAAAGCGCACATAACCATCGTTTTGATACAAAGCTTTTAAATTATCTAAACTGGTCGCAAGCTTTTCTTTCGCATAGCGATCAGATTTCGATAGTAGCCTAGTCCAAGAGGACTCTTTTACCGCAAAGACATCTTTAATGTCTTCATCGCTAAAATGTTTATTACCGATGACATTGATATCAACAACTTTAGCAGGTTTACCTTCAATAAAACGCACATCAAGCTTTACGCGGTTGCCGTCAAGTAGCGTCTGATCTACTTCGATATTACTATTATAATAACCTTGACTGATATATTGCTGCTGTAGTTCATTGGCAACGCCTTGTAGCGTCGCCTGCTTCAGCACATCCCCTACAGCCAGACCAGCATTTTTAAGTCCTTCCTCCAAGCCTTCCTTAGGAATAAGCTTATTGCCGTCAAAGTTAACCTCAGCGATGATTGGACGTTCAATAACATCAAAACGTAGCTGACTGCCCTCGACACGACTTTGGATATTGGCAAAATTGTCCGTTGCATACAGCGCTTTGATACTGGCTGCAAGACTGCTATCTGTGACCGTATCACCGACTGTGACTGGCAACACCGGATAAAGGCTATCAGGGGTTAGGCGTTGTAGACCAGTAAAGCCAATATCGGTGACCACAAAGTTTGCCGCCTGTGCGGGCATACTCATCATCGCTACAACTAACGGCAACCCAGCCGCACTCATAAATAAAGGCGTACGCATAAACACTATCCGTCAATAAAAA
>JARIAA010000020.1 GCA_029264635.1 Psychrobacter sp.
CAAACGAAGATTCAAAAGAGTTTAGGCTATAAATCGCCAAGACAGGTGTGGTTTGATTATTATCGTCAGGCTGCGTAATTAAAATCTCCCAAGTTTACCTATCCGGATTTGACGGCAGGGGTCAATACGTTACCAGTGGCATTGGCTGCTTACAATGCTGGAGAAGGAAGTGTTTCTAAATATGGCGGTATACCACCCTATTTAGAAACGCGAAATTATGTGCTAAACGTTCTTAGATACTACAATGCAGGACTTGATAAGCAGATGTATGAAATGAAGACACAAAAGCAGACCGATAAATCGGCCTTCACTATAGACAACGTAGTAACGTCAGCATTAATGAAAAACGATACTAAAAGTGCTCGAGTGCTATATTTTAGTATTGACTAATATATATGATAAATTAACTAAATCTAAAATAATTTATTAGTAATAATATCTATCAATATACATGTAGTAATAGAGTATATCTTTTTCAAAACAGAACACTTCATCGAAAATAAGAACTTCTCAAACATTATATTCTAAGTGAACCTAATAGGTATTTGTACATCAAGATACTGATGAACTACTTAACCATAATTGTGTATAAGAGTAGATATTTAATCGAGAAAAATTGTATCTCATCCCTAGATTAAGGGTAGAGTAGAGGTCAAAACTACTGCCACTTGGCAGTGACTAAATACGAGATAAACTTTAATGTTTTTTGGATGACTTAAAACATTTTAATAATCTAGTAGTCTGTAACTCTTTTATATCAATGAATATACATTAAGACTATAAAAGGTAGTTTGGTCGACCTACCTTGACATGGTAGAGGTCAGCAGTTCGAATCTGCTTATGCCTACCAGATTCAGTTCGACATAAAAAATCCCCAGTTTAACGACTGGGGATTTTTTTTGCTCACTATTTGATTCTAACACAAGTTTGCTAAAAACAGTAATTTATGATTCTGCGTGCTAATACCAATATTATTTTCAATAATGTCATATACGACCAGTAGACAATACTCAAAAATACTATATAGGTTGAAGAAGATTCAAATAAATAATGTCTTTAAAGAGAGCAATTTTTCAATCGGTTTCGTGTTTATTTTACTTATTGCAACGGTTAGCTATGATGAAGATCAAGATTTCAGCAATATTACTCGCACTAGTTAAAGATCAGATATTCTAAAAAAATGTTTACAAATAAATAAACAATTGTTAATAAATAATTTTTATAGTTTACAGGATGTTACCTACCCTAGATATGTTTATGTTCTCACACGAATTTTCTTTGATTACTTAGACTTCAATGACAAAGTTTAACAAGATATTAATTTCACAACATATGTTTTAATAAGTTTATTTTCCATAAGATTAAAGTCATTCCTTTCGTAAGTGAGATAGATGTTTAACTTCAAAATAAATCGAAAATTAGACTTCTTTTTATCAGTATGCCTGTTTTTTGCAATCGTGATAAGTATGGGTACTAAGTACGCTGGTATAGGTTTTCCTGAAGAGGAATCGCTATCCTACACTACACTACACTACAGGGATATTAAACCTTCATGATAACGTACGTAATACTAAACATGTAGCTATTGATACGATTGGAGAGAAAAGAGAGACACAGGTTTTTGCCTGCGGTTATACACCATTCGATGATGGTAGAAGTAGTGACTGTGGGTCTAAAAGATTTTTTGAACCATATATTAACAAAAAAGTCACGATAGGCTGGTATAAGTAAAACAAAGTATTAATATTTGAGAATAATGTTCCTCAACTTGTCACTTACACAGGAAGAGTAGTGGATAGATTAAAAGTCTTAAACTAAAAAAATTTATACCAAATTGAACATTTTTGCCGTCGCAGCACAACTGGCTTTATGGCACACTTAGTAATAGGTTTTTTTGCTTGTCATTTTTTATAGACATGCCGCCTAGCACCTATCAGCCTATAGTAGATAGCTTATCCTGAATTTTGATGACGTTAGGCCAACTCCAAGGCCTTATTTTAAAAAGGAAAAAGTGTGAATTCAGTGAGAGATCTTAGCTATATCCAGCCAAAGAATTTTGCTGATGAATTATCCGAGCAACGAGATTACTGCTTGTTTTTGGATATCGATGGCACACTTGCGCCTTTCACCATGAATCCAAAAGACAGCGTTATTCCTCTTACTACCCTTACATTATTACAAAGCATACAAAATTGCGGCGTCGACATCGCTGTTGTGACAGGGCGCAGTCTTGTTGAAGCACGGCAGATGCTAGCTCCCCTACAATTGCCAATTGCTGCCACTCATGGGCTAGAAATAGCATTGGATGCCAGTCTAGGTAGCACTGATAATAAAGACAGCATGGCTGACATTAATAGCACGATGCTCACCGACGATGGCGAGCTTACGGCTATAAAGCACAGTATCACTCAATACTCTAAGTCTTATAATGACCTCACGATAGAAAATAAACCTTATTCCGTTGCCCTGCATTATCGCCAGAACCCTGCTTTAGAGGACGTAGCTTTTAGCATTATGACAAAAGCCTTGAATAATCATCCTCATTGGCTATTAAAACAAGGTAAGTACGTTTGGGAGATGGTGCCAAAAGGGGCGGATAAAGGCACAGCTATTCTTACTTTATGGCAGCATCTACAAACTGATAAAGAGCTTTATCCCATTTTTATTGGTGATGACATGACCGATGAAGCAGGATTTAGTGCTGTACAAGGCGAGCGCCAAGTTATCAAAAGTCAGCCTGATAAAAGTGGGCTAAGCAAAAATGACTCAGTAGAGAAGCGAGAGTCGGTAAAAGGTATGGGTATTAAAGTAGGTCATGAGCCCACTTGCGCGCATTATTACGTGCACAGTATGGATGAGGTCACTGTTTTACTTCATAGCTTTTTGAGCTTTTGTCAAAAAAGACACCATTTGTCGTCTCATGTAGTCAAGAATATGCCCTCAACTACTAAAAAAATAACGAGATCCATTTTATGAGCCGTTTAATAGTCTTATCCAATCGGGTAAAAATGCCTGATAATGGTCCGACAGCAGGCGGGCTTGCAGTTGCATTGGACGATGTATTAGTTGGCAGTTCTGTTATTTGGATGGGGTGGAATGGCGAAGTTATTGACACTGATAACGATTTTGTCACTAATCAATTTAATCATAGCAAACTGAAGACTACAGCAAGCGCTGATACAAAAAAACCCCCTACAGAAATCACGTATATGACTACGGCGTTAACGACCGAGCAATATCGGCATTATTACTGCGGTTTTGCCAATAGTGTACTTTGGCTGTTATTACACGAACGTCCTGATTTAATCAGTCAAGCCGTCGGTGATTATGCAGGTTATCAAGCTATAAATCGTCTTTTCGCGGAACAATTAAAAAAAATGATTGAACCTGATGATGTGATTTGGGTCCATGATTATCACTTTCTCAGTGTTGCCTATCATTGTAGGCAGTTGGGGTTAAATAATCGTATTGGCTTTTTTTTGCATATCCCGTTTGCTCCCCTACCTTTTTGGCAAGCGCTTAATCAAAGCGCCGAGCTCATCGAACATCTCGCTCACTACGATGTGCTTGGTACGCAAACTTTGCACGATAAAGCCAACTGTCTGGCTGTCTTCCAGCATTATTTAAAAGATAAGTTTTTAGATAAAAGTCTTTCAACGAGCTGCCATTCATTAGATTCATCAAAAAGTGCTTTATATAAAAAACAAAGTTTTGCGCACTCTCAAAGCTCAGCTGGCGTGCAATTGAGGCTAAATCTAAAATTACGCGCGGCGCATTATTTGCTCATTAAGGCGTATCCCATTGGTGTCAATGTCGACAGAATCCAGCAGCAGGTCAGTCATTTATCTTATGCCAAGCACAGTCAACCAGACGTGATAAAGTCTGCCGCCCAGCAAATCATTGCGGTAGATAGGATAGATTATTCTAAGGGGTTGTTAGAGCGGTTTTTGGCGTATCGCGACTTTTTACAGCACTATCCTGAGTATCAAAATCAGCTAAAATTGTTACAAATTGCCTGTCCTAGTCGCTTGGATTTGCCCGTTTATCAGCGACTTTATGACGAGGTCAGACAAGTAGTTACTAAAATTAATCAACAATTTTTGTCAAGCGGTTGTGCTGACAAATGCACTCACGGCTGTCAAACGGATGCTTTTGAATTCAACAGTGTTGAAACGGATGTCGCTGAAACCAGCACCCTTCCTAATCCTTGGCAAGCGATTACTTATAGCGAAAAGGTATTGTGCCATGAGAGATTAATGAGGGCGTTTTGGCACAGCGATGTCGGTTGGGTAAATTCGCTCAAAGATGGTATGAATCTGGTCGCTAAAGAATATATTGCAGCGCAAAATCCTGATAATCCTGGGGTACTGCTGCTCTCTTGCTATGCAGGAGCGGCCGAGCAGATGCACGCTGCGCTCATTATCAATCCACATCAGCCAAACAGTATGATAAAGGGTGTAAAAACAGCCTTGACGATGCCACTTGCAGAGCGAAAGTCTCGCCATCAGACCTTATTGCAAGGATTGCAGCAAGATAATTTAAGCGTTTGGCAGCAAAACTTTTTAGATGATCTATATGATGGTAAAAGACGTCATGCAAAAAGCTCGCATTCAGCGGCGATTCATATGCTGGATCCACAAGAATAATTAGGAAGCCCTTATGTTAGAGGTAAAAAATTCATTATTATCAACTATTAAAGCGGCTGTCGAAGAAACTATAGCTGCTCATAACCAAACTATGAATACGCCTTTTAGCACGGGCACGCTTTGTATAACCGATAAATTGCGCCATGCTATCTTAAAGGTCTTAGTTGCTCATAGCGATAACATGCCGCATCCTGCCAGCGGTGATGACGCTTATTCAAATACCTTAACGCGTTGGCAGATACTGGCTTATGTTGCAGGTATTGACTTGACGATTGTCAAATGGTTTGAGTCGCATTTAGACGCCCTTAGCATTTTACATGAAATTGGATATAACCAAGTGGCACAAGGGCTGTGGGCGGTGTGGGCAGCAGAGGGTCATCCTCTACGCTATGAGCAAGGCAAAGCTTGTGGCACAAAAGCGTGGTGCTCGGGAGCAAATATCGTTGATCATGGGCTCATGACCTACCGCGATGAGGATGGGCATTCGCAACTGCTTACGGTGGATATGCAGCAAGATGGTATCAAGATTGATAATAGCGCATGGCAAGCCGTCGGTATGCAAGCCACAGATACGGCGACCATACAGTTTGAGCAGGTAGCAGTTAGTCGAGCTGGCTCAGCTAATGCGTATCTAGATCGCGTAGGGTTTTGGCATGGGGCCGCAGGGGTTGCTGCTTGCTGGTATGGGGCAACGGCTTATCTGGCAGGCTATTTGATAAAGGCTTATCAGCATAAACCAAACGACTATAAAGCTATGTATTTAGGCCAAGTTAGTACGGCATTGGCAGTGACGCAGCACTATTTTTATCACGTTGCAGGCTTGATAGATAGGGAGCCCAAGCAAAGTCACGAGCTTGCTATACGTATACTTAGAGCAAACGTTGAGCAGCTGGCGCGCCAAGTGCTTGACAGGGTTGGGCAAGCATTGGGAGCTGCGCCGTTTTGTAATAATGCTCATTTCGCAAGATTAGCAGCAGATTTGCCCGTCTTTATTCGTCAAAGCCATGGGGCTTTTGATCTACAGAAAATAGGCGAGCTATCTAGTGTTTTGGCCAGCAAAGCCGCTGATGAGCAGGGAAGTATATGGCAACTATAAACTCGAGTAGTGCTGCAATCGTAGAAGACAGCGGTATAAAAAACAATCATCCGATTGTTGGTGACCGTATTATTGAAGGCGAGGGGACCAGTCAGGACGCATGGCAAAAATGGCACGGGCTGCAAGAGATGCCGCGATTAAATATCGCAAGAGATTTTCCAGCGCCGCAGCGGGTGTGTCTCTTTGCCCCGCATCCTGATGATGAGATTTTAGGCAGTGGCGGTCTGCTGCAACACTTAGCGGCTAATGGCAATCCTATCTTGCTCATTCATGTGACTAATGGGACTCAAAGCCATCCAGACTCAAAGATTTATCCACCAGAAAAGCTCGATACGGTTCGTCCGCAAGAGAGTCTTGAGGCGTTAAAAGCATTAGGTATTGCATCTCACGTATCCATCATTGCTTTAGATTTAACAGATGGCAATGTGTTTGCTGAGCAAGAAAAGTTTCACCAAAAACTGGCCGCTGTTATTCAGCCTGATGATATTTTAGTGGCGCCCTTTATTCATGATGGACATCCTGATCATGAGGCGACGGGGCAAGTGGTGACTACCTTTGCTAAGTTACACCATTTGGCCTGTTATCAAGTACTGATTTGGGCATGGCACTGGGCCAAACCTGCTGATAGCCGTATTCCTTGGCACTCTGCTGT
>JARIAA010000033.1 GCA_029264635.1 Psychrobacter sp.
AACAATGGCAGCAAAGCTTAATCGATAAAAGCGATTGTGCGTGTACAACGGTTTATCGTTTGCTTTTTTAAGCGCTTTAATATCTGCTATATTTAAGCGCGAATAGCCATTGATGCCGTGCTCTTGCAAGGTAATATAATCGGGTCGCAGATACCCCTCTTCAAATACAAAAAAAGAGATACCCAGTTTTTCACTCAAACGAGCCGCTTGGGCATGATGCGGGCGACAGTCGCCAAAACAGACAATGGCATCGATTCTATGGTCTGCAATAAACGTTTGTAACCAAGACGAGAACTGCGCTAGAGTACCCGTATACTCATGGGCATTAGGATGGCGATAAAAAAATGCGTCACCTGCGTTAAAGTTGATTTTACTTACCTCAATGTCTTGAGTCTGCAAAAATGTAGCAAAGCGGCTAAAAAATCCGCCCATCTTTCCTTGTAGCAGCAAAACGTGTCGATGAGTAAGCAATTGATGCATCGATGCTGCCATAATATTATGTACCATTCATTAGTGAGTAAGAAGTGAGGTTAAAGAGACCGATAAACGCCTAAAAACGACCAAACTGTACACAAATTATACCGAAAAAATTCATACTTGTCGTAATGGATTTATTTCGGTATAAATTAGCGAGATGTTTTACGCAAAAGCTGTTGCCATTGGTGACGCTGCTGCATAAAGCGGGTCGCAGCATGGCGTTTAAACTGCGTAGATAATGCTGTTACTGCGCGCCATTTTACTGGTGAAACTTGGGCGGTATTGACCATACGATTATCTCGTTTATTGTTAGATGTTTTTTCATCATCGCTTTTAGGCGGATATAAATAGTCAATCACCTGCTCTACTTGAGCCAATCCATAACCTGTGGGTAGACGATAGATAGGATAATCTATCAAGGTACAATGTAGCAGCTGCTCAAGCGATAATTTTGTTTGTCGTTTACGCCTAAGCAAATAATCAGCTTTTGGTAGCAGCCTTGTATCAATATCAGTCGTCAACCCCCAGCCGGCATAAAACGGCAGACCATAACAGACGACTTTTAAATCGCGTAGCAATGCCTCAAACCCTGTTAGTGAGCTGATCGTATGTACCTCATCGACGAAAGCTAAACAGTCGGGCATCGCCGTATCATGAGCAACCGCTTGTACTTGCTGTAAACACTCTGCATCAACTTTGCCTGCGCGCAGACCTGCTTCAACATCAGGATGAGGTTTGTAAATTAAGTAAGCATCGGGATTATCCTGTCGTACCCGTTCAATTAAACCTCGATTGGTCTTAATGTTGGAGCCGCAGTATTGCACGGACAAATCGTCCTCTACTTGACCAACGATCAGTAGACGCAGTTTGTCAGATACTTTTGCTTTCTGCATCCACTGCATGTGTTGACTGACAGCATCTGAACCTTTAGAGCTGACCTCGAGACCTACATTGTATTTACTCACACGCTGAGTAAGTAGTTTGTCTTGAAGTTCTCGTACTCGCGCACTTTGCGTTGGTGTTAATGGGTCACAACGACATAACAATGTCTCTAAATCTGAGGTTTGAGTCGCGTCATAATAGATACCTTGCTGGTCTATCACTACCGACAAAGGAGCGAGTAATGTTGCTCCCAGACCATTTGAGCGAATAAAACCGTCTTCCATACAATAAACAACTGGCATGTCGGGTACCGGCTGCTTTGCAAATTTACGCTGTAGTCGTTTTTGGACTTGCTGACGTTTAGCCAAACCCCATACTAATAAAGGCTGCTGGTAATCGACTTTAAAATGATCTGGATGGAGCAAGTTTTTTAGACGTGGCTTGGGCTTGACGAATAATGTCGTACGCGGCAGATTAACAAAGGCGTTGACGAAAGGGAGTTTCCAGCGGCTAAACTCATATACCGTTAAGTTGCCTTCAAGGCGCGCTTGCCAATGGCGATTGGTCACTAGCCAGTCAATCGCAGTGTCGATATCGCAAGATTGCTTGGTGGCTGGATCAACATAGCGGCTATAGTCAATATAGGCGCTATAGAATAGAGTCTCAAGCGTTGCTATAGGAACTTGACGGCGTTTTTTAACGGCTTTAAGCAAGCGTTTTGGCGCGCCAGTATCATCCGTAAGCCCCCAACCACTATACCAATTTATCCCAAAACAGTGCACGGTTTTACCAAGTATTAACGCCTCAAAGCCCATATGAGAGCTGACCGTATAGACATGATCTACTTGTTCTAGCAATGCAATAGGGTTCAGCGCTTGGGTTAAAATTTGGACATTCTTAGGGAGTTTTAGACCAGTAAGGTACCCCGACTTTCCTGCAGGATGTGCCTTAATCCAAATGTGCGCATTCGGATGATGACGACAAGCTGCCTCTAGCATGCGCTTAAACTGACGTTTATCGGCGCCAGCACCTTTGATGGAAGCATCACCTACGACTTGATCAATTAGCAAGACATGTGATTTTGAAAGATTTTCTTTTGCATGAATGTTTTTTTCGGTGACCAGTTTATCTAATGATGGACAAGAAGTCATTGCATTATACTTGCTTAGTTTTTCATCACAAATACGAGTCATCAACTGCTGCGCATGTTTTGTATCTGCAATATGGTCAGCTGCATTAACATCGTCTTTAGTGCGCGCAATGATTAATTGCTCAAGTCGTGAGCGATGAGTTAAATCAAAATAGATACCGATATCATCGACGACGACGCTTAGACCATGACGACTCTCAATACCAGAATCTAAGGAGCGCAAAAAGCCATCTTCGATACTCAAGGTCTTCAGCTGTTGATTATTAGCCGCCCTCTTTGCTCGTTGATAGCTTTTTTTATGACCCCAACCAATAAAAGCAATGGGCATCTCAAAACCTGAGTGAAAACGCTGTCGCAAACCTGACCACGGATACCAGCGCTGAATGTCTGCTTGTAGAATATGAGACAATAGCACATTGTTACGACGCATACCTTTGCCAATGACTGCAAGCCTATTCGGTAATAAAGATTGAGTAGGCAAAAAACATAACGTATCGTCAGAGGGAGAAGTTATTGCTATCTTGCCTTCGTTTGCTACGTTTTTTACCATGTTCAATACCCTTTTTAACCCGTCATATATCAGCTTATGTGTATAGAATTTGTTATAAGTCTAAAATAACTTTAGCCGCTACTGCTAACTGATAAACAATCTGTGATATGCCGCGCGTAATCTCTACCCGTTTGGTTTTGACTTTTGGTAAGACCATAATCTCATCGCCTTGCTGAATACGATAAGCCGTATTAACCACTTCGTTTGCACCATTTTGATGGATAATGAGTATCTCTTTGGTATCAGCATTATCATCAAAACCCCCTGAATTGGCAACATAATCACCCACCGTAAAGTCAGGATTAAAGGTCAGCGCACCTTGTGAGCGTACTTGACCATTAACCGTGATAACGGAGGTTTCTGCTGGCACCTCAATGATATCCCCTTGCTGTAAGATAATATCTTGCCATGAATTCGGTACGACGACGATCTGACCTGTGGGCTGTACATTACGAGCTTTGGCAACGAATTGTTTGACCAAGTTGGCATCGTCTTGGCGTAGTGCCGCCTCTTCACGCGTCGTTGACTGCGTGGCAAGCGTCAACTCTTCTAGCCGATCAAGCGATTTATTAATCATACGTTTTTGTTGCTCAGCGATTGACTCACGATAAATAGTCAAATGGGTCAGCTTCGCTAATGGACCTGGCTGTAACTTTGGTACGATGTCTTTTAGACGTGCGCCATAAGGCACTACCATCGCGCCATTACCCGTATGCGCGCCTTGCACTTGTACTGCAATCGTGCCAGCATAGCGATCCGAGGTAACTACCATCTGATCGCCGTTATAGACAGGAACATTTTGCGCCTCAGCAAGGGTGTAATATTCTGCTGTTTGCGCGCGTCCTGCACTACGCGTAATGCTGACATTGGTAGCGTTGGCTGCTGGTTTGGCCACTTGTAATACATCACCAATAGTCAAATCATTCACGTCAAACTCAAACGTATATTCGTTTTGAACTTGTCCGCCTACTTGAAAGGTCTTTTTTTGCGGGGCAACGGTGATGACATCACCATCGCGGAACGAGAATGGCTGCAGCTTGCCCGCTAATAAAAAGTCATATAAATTCACTTGCTGCAGCATCTGCCCATTACGTTTGATCTGAATATCAATATAGCTACCGCGGGTAGGATCCACGCCGCCTGCCCGATCCAAATACGATAGTACAGAATCAGCCGCTAGTCCGCCATAATAGCCAGGTTGTTTAACAAAACCTGTAACGAATACTTTAACGGGCTGAGCCTGCTCCAGTGAAGCATAGACACCAACGTTTGAACGATAAATACGGTTGACTGCACTTTTAACTACGTTTTGCAAGTTACCATTTTGTACACCTGATACACGAATTGGACCGATATTAGGGAGAAAAATATTACCTTGTGGATCTACAGTCATAGTGGATGCAAACTGATAAGCACCCCACATACGCACTTGGACGTTATCACCAGGATTGATCACGTAACTGTCGTTAAAAGTTGAACCAGAAGTAGTAGAAAACGCTCCACGAAATAGCTGCTCGCCAAACATCAAGTCTTGAGTATTGATATCTTGATAAGGACGCGTGGTATTAATCACTGACTGACTAGGTAAGCTTGAAGCATCAACGGCTTCTTGGGTCGTTCCTTGTCCTGGGACACCACCAGCAAAGGCTTGCGTTGAGACATTAATATTATTACGATTTTGGTCTTGGCTACTATTAGCCGAGGTGCCAAAACCAGAACCTGCTATTTGATCCGCGTAACTGCTCGCCGCTAGCGCTGGAATACTGGTTGCAGCCATCGTCAAACTGATCACTTTGATCATTGTTACAAGAGGGCGTAATTTCATGTTCATGAGCGTTATTCCTTTGCTGATCTGTCGATCATTACTGATATCTGATTTACCAAATTGTTTACGATTATCAAGCCTAAAAAGCTATCCCAAATCTAACTACGATGATCGCGCACCACTGCCATAACCAAACGCACAAAGCCATAGAACATTAATAATAGGGCCAATGATGTCCAAATAATATAAGAGCGTCGCGGATATAAAGCATCTTCTGCCTCATAAGGATTTGAAATCACAATCAGATTCTTCATTTTTTTAAATGCTTCTAAGCGTGCATTTTCAAGCGATGATAATGATAATTTATACAGTTCAGTAGCAAAATCAACATCAGCTTTAATGGTTTCAAACTGTACGGCTTGTCGGTTCAGTTTGGTTGTACTTGGTGAAGTCAGTTTAGTTTGTTCCTGACTAATTTGCTCTTCCACCGCTTTGATTTGACTTCTTAGCGATACCACTTGCGGTGCATCAGGATTTAGATAGCTGAGTAGTTGACGTTCCTCAGTTCTTAGAGAGCTAAGTTGCCCCTGCAAACTACCAATCAGTTGATTAACAATCTGAGCATTGGCCTGTGGATCGTAAATTTCATTAGTGTTTTGATAAGTCAGCAGTTGCTCTTTAGCTTCGTTGAGACGATCTTGTGATTCATCTAACTGAGTTTCAGCAAAAGCCAATTGATCACGTGCAACCTCTTGAGATATACGGTTTACGAACTGCTCAGACTCACCTAAAATGGCTTTATTTAACTCATATGCATACTCAGGAGCAAAAGCTTCTGTCGATACAGAAAGGACATAACTTTGCTCATCAAGATCGATATGAACTCGTTTTTTGAAGTACTCAAGAAGCTCCTCTTGTGAAGCATCAGGATTAATCTCATAAATGGGGTCTGAACCATCTACATAATAAGCTTCACGGAACTTAAACTTATCATCAAGACGCTTGACCATGTCATTGGATAAGATAAACTCTGTCAGATAAGTGGCATCTTCTTTACTGGTGCTATTGACGCCCAATAGTGCTGATATACCAACCCCAGATGGTACACTAGCGTCGCTCACTTGTTTGACCACTACATCAGCGGTCGAGATAAAGCGCGGGTGCGCAAGTGTCATAACGTAAAAGAACACCAATACCCAAGGGAGGATCACAAAGCCGATAAACAGCGAGAAATCAATAATCTTATTTTTTCGCTTTGTGGACATGCTCTTCATATACCTCAATCGCTTCTTTTGTATCGTTAAACACGAGTGCTGTTTGATCCATTAATACAATACCAATATCACAATTGCGCTCAATATCACCAATATTATGTGACACTATCAAAAATCCAGCCTGCGCACGTCTGGCTGCCAAAATGGCCTCACTACGTTTGCGGAACGCCGCATCGCCCACAGCGCCCGCTTCATCGAGCATATAATAATCAAAATCGAATGCCAGACTTAATCCAAAGGTTAAGCGAGACCTCATTCCCGATGAGTAGCTTTTGACCGGCATATCAAAGTAATTACCTATGTCTGCAAACTCTTCAACGAAACGGATTTTTTCATCAATATAAGCACCGCTTGAGTACAAACGACAAACAAAACGGACGTTTTGGCGACCCGTCAAGCTACCTTGAAAGCCCCCTGCTACGCCAACCGGCCATGAAATCGTCGAATCAGTAATAATCTCGCCGTGATCTGGCTCATCAAGTCCACAAATGATACGTAGCAAAGTTGATTTGCCAGCGCCGTTACGGCCCAGCAAACCGACACTTTGCTTATCACCAATCGTTAGATTTAAGTCTTTAAACAAAAAATGCCGGCCTTTTTTAGTCATAAACGATTTGGAAACGTTTCTAATTTCAATCATTTATTTACCATTAATTAAAAATAATCATTATAAACGAGACAACAATAATACTTTCAATAGTTATTTCGAGCGTATCAAATCTCTTTCTACTGCTTTATACATAAGCAAACCTAAAAAATTCACTGCTACTGTCCACTTCAAAAAGTAAGTTATATCAATATGATATGCTGGGTAATTTGGCGCAAAAGCATGGCGTATTAATTCGATATTATGGATAAAAGGGTTATATAGCAAGTAACTGAAATAAGGTTCAGGAATAATGTGAATCGGATAAATAATACCAGAAGTAAAATAGAGGATAGTGAACAATATCGAAATGACTTTACTAATCTCACCACCGTAAAATCCCACAACCATCATAATTAAGGCCAAACCAAAGCTAAATAAAAACAATGTAATTAGGCAAAAGATCACAACATGTAGATTAGCCAAACTGGCATAAATACCAAAAAAAGCCAGTCCAGCTAGTAATATTACTAAAGTGGTAAGGTAAATAATAAGTTCTAAAGCTGATCTAGCGATAATAACATCAATATGACGTATCGACCTATACATCAAAAGTCCTTGATTAGCCTCAACAGCACCTAAAGCTCTAGTCGCAATAGTTTGAAACATGCGAAACGGTACCATTCCCGCTACTAAAAACAACGGGAAGCTCATACCTGGTAAAGCACGCTCTATAATTACCCCAAAGATTACTAAGAATATTAGTACTTGGAAAATAACTTCAAGCGGCGCCCACAAATAACCCAAGCGATAGCCACCAAAACGTGTCTGCAGCTCACGCATGAGTAAAGCATGAAACGCCGCACCCATGACTTTTATGCCACTGCGGTGCTTAATAGGACGGTAAGGAGGCAATTGTACAGACATAGGGTTACAGGACTTCACTAAAAACAGCCCCTATAATAAGTAAGCGGGACTTAAGTTACAAGAATTAATCTGTGAGCACATAGATTAACGGATGATTTGAGAAGAAATTGAGAAGCAAACAGAAGTAGATAGCCATTAACGATTCAGTTTATATGATTTTTGCCTAAGTTATCTATCAATAGTTATCTATCAATTTATTTTTGGCAAAAAAAAACCAACCACAGAGGATTGGAGTTTTTAATAATGCAAGCTACTGCTATATAAATGGTGGCGATGAAGAGACTTGAACTCTTGACCTCACGATTATGAGTCATGCGCTCTAACCAGCTGAGCTACATCGCCATTTAAGGCTCGGTATTATGCCCAAGAGGACGCCTATCGTCAACCCCCAAAGGATAATTTTTTTCGCCTAGTACGATAAACTAAAAGTACGATAAACTAAAAAGGTTTGGTAAACCGATAAGCCGGGTTCTGTCGTGGACGATCATTCCTC
>JARIAA010000036.1 GCA_029264635.1 Psychrobacter sp.
GTTAGTCCTGTTCGTGAAAATATCGATAACAACCCTGAATGGAAAAAAGTAGAGATAGAAGTTAATGAAATGGGTTTGAAAGATTATTGACGAAAAAGGGTAAAAACTAGTGTAAAGGGTGGGCGAATGCGTAACCCACCGAATGATTGCCTAATTTTAACGGAGGGTTACGCCTTATCTTCATTCTCTACGAGAAATAGACAAGTCTAACGCCACCCTACGGTGAACATTTTATGTGATTCGAGATTTCATTAGCGTTCACCAAAATGACTATCCTCATAATCGATACCTGCCCAATACAAATCATAGCGACCGTTATCAACCTCACGCATAAACGTTGAATGCTTCCAATCACTAGGATTTTCAGCGTAGCCATGTTTGACAGCGTTATAATGAATGTAATCCATATGAAGATTGTAGTCTATCTCGTTCTGAATGGTGTGCTCCCAATAGCGTCTTTGCCAAATGCCAGTTTCACTCTTGTCCTGACGGCTTTGATTGTTGGTTTGCTTGACGTGTGCGGGTAATTCTCTACTAAAATGACTTTTAAATAGTCTGATACGGATAGGGTAGTTATTGTCGTTTTCAGGAAGCGTCCAAATGGTATGGATATGGTCTGGTAAGATTATGATAGCGTCAGTAGTGAATGGCATTTTGTGCTGTGTTTTTTGATAGGCTAGACGTAATTCATCAATATACATTGTGAGCAATTGGCTTTGACGGTCGCGTAAGTTAATAGTGAAAAAGTAAGTCGCCCCTGCTTGATAGTTTCTGATGTAGTTTGGCATAGTTTAGGGCTTATATTATTTGGTGGGTTACGCCTTACCTTCATTCTCTGCGAGAAATCGACAAGTCTAACCCACCCTACGGCAAACTGTATATTCTACACAAACTTTAATTTAATGTTGAAGCTGGTGTAGAGCGGGCGAATGGGTAACCCACCATGCGTAGATAATAATTCAACTATTCTATATGTTAACCAAAATCTTCTTTTAAAATACTCGCCATATTCCGCTCGGCAAGTCCGGTGATAAACACATACGGATTGACGCCCGCGCTGCCGGGGATTAACGCGCCATCTTGCACGTAGATATTGTTATGCCCTTTGACGCGGCCAACTTCATCAGTGGCCAAGCCCAAGACGCAGCCGCCAAGCGGGTGATAGCAAAAGTCATCGCCAAAACCGTTATTGAATAATAGACGCGCCTTAGTACCGCCGCTGGCTGCGCCAAGCTTGTCTAGTAACTCTTTTGCCGCATTTACTGAGTACTCGTTTTGCTCGCGCTTCCAGTTGAGTTTGACGGTTTTTGTAGCTTTATCATAGTAATAATTGCCACGCTCGGGGTTATCCGTGATGGCGAGATATAGCGTTGTCCACGTCTCAAGACCAAGTGGCAAGGGCGCGAGTTCAGCAAAGATTTTATATTTGGAACCGTCTCTATCGCCATCCCACATATTGATGCCTTTGACGGGGATGGTGGATTGGGTGGTGCCAGCGGCGTGGACGAAATTGCGCCCCGTCATGATGTTGCCATTGGGTCCCCAATATTTGCCGATGTGTTCGTTTAGATGATCAAGCTTGCCTTCCGCTTGGCTTTTGAGTAGCAGCTCTGAGGTGCCCGTACTGCCTGCATTGAGAAAAAGCTTATCGCAAGTGTAATGTTCGATTTTATCAATGCCGCCCGTGGTATTTAACACATGAACTTCTAGACGCAGCTGGTTATTATCAAGCGCTTGAATAGTGTTAACTTTGCGTAGCGTTCTGACAGTAACATTGCCTGTAGCTTCGGCGTCTTTTAGGTAGGTTAAATCTAGTGAGAATTTACCCGCGTTGTTGCCGTAAATGACTTCGCCGCCGAGTGCTGATTGATAGACTTCGCCCTTTGCTTCTTTTTGCATGTAATCGAAGTCGTAGCTATTACCAAAGAATTCGGTCTTAAGACCCGCCCTTGAAGCTTGGCGTTCCGCAGCGCGAGTAAATTCGTAATGCTCGGATTGATTAAAAAACGATTCAGGGATTTGGCTGACTTTGAGTTTCTTCAGCGCACGCGGGAAGTAGGTGTCGTACATCTCATCAGAATCTATCCACGGAAAGACGGCTTCAAAGTGCGCACGTCTAGGCTGGATAGCAATCGCGCCATTGACGATAGAGCCGCCGCCATAAGCACGCCCTGCGAAAACTTTCATATCGTCATATTCGACTAAGTCTAAAACGCCAGGATATTTCCTGATAGGAATGGGGATCGGGATAGGGGCGTTTGGCCTATGGCGAAACCAGCTTGAGCGCTTATCAGCGTTAATCATTTTGCAGAAGGTATTATGCTCGGGCGTTCTATCCCAGCGCATACCCATCTCTAAAATCAGTACTTTATGACCTTGCTCGCTGAGGCGTAGCGCTGATACCGCGCCGCCATAGCCACTACCAACGATGATATTAGCAAAGTGTCCCGCTTGGGTAACGGTACTAGGCAGTTTTGGCTGTTTGGCGAGCGTTTGGCAACCGCTCATTGCAGCCGTAGCGCTGACTGCTGCGACCCCTAAGCCTATTGTTTTCATAAACTGTCGTCGTTGCATATGCTTTTCCGTGTTTGTCGCAGGTTTTAGGGTAAAGATTTTATTATTCATATTTTAGCGAACATAAGTTTCTTAACTATTACCTCAAGAGAAATCATTTGACACTTGTTAGTCACTTATCAAGATCTTATCGCTTAATTCTCTGACTGAGATTGGGTAGCAACTCATCAACATGATGCTGATTAAATACTTTAGCGCCGCGCGACACCGTTGCAATACCGACGCCAAGCTGGGCGCTGATTTCTCTTTGCGTGACGCCTTGCTGTAGTAGGGCAAATATGGTTAAGCGATTGGCAAGCTCTAGCTGCTCTTTTTCTGTCATGAGCGCATCGAATATCGCTGATAGACGTTCTGTATGATCAGTTTCAGCCAATAGCTTTAGTAGATAATCATAAGCGTCGCTTGCCTGAATGTTTGCCTGAATGTCTTCTTGTAGCATTTTAATACTCCTTCTAGTAGTTTCATCTCACTCTCAATTTAGTATGGACTATCGTAGGGTGCATTCTATGCACCATGACTACAACGTTTGACTGGTGCTTAAAAAGCACCCTACGCCAATGATTTTAGAGAGTTAGGAGTGGGATAAGTTTGCTATAAATACGTGCAAATCAATCCTAGTTATTGACCTTAAACAGAACTTAACTTAAAATACGTTTCAGTGTACTAGAACAAAGATACAACAGCTTTATTATAGCGCCACAAAAATAATTTGCTTGGGTAATTTTTCATATACCAACACTTCACACACTAAAACTTTACATGCCAAGGTTTAACAATGACGATCGAAAATACAGCAGACAGTTATGAGCTACACCACTCAATCTTGCCAAGTAGCGAGGGCTTATATGGCGAGTTCGGTGGCAAAATCGCCCATCCAGAGCTTGCAAAGGCTATGGATGAGATCGAAAAGGGCTTTCGTGAGATTATCAAAGATGAAGATTTCATCAAAGAGATGACACGCTTACGTGAGACTTATATCGGTAGACCAAGCCCCATCTTTCATGCCAGACGTTTAAGCGAGCATTGCGGCGGCGCGCAGATTTACTTGAAGCGTGAAGATCTAAACCATACTGGGGCACACAAAATTAACCATTGTTTGGGTGAAGTGCTGCTTGCAAAAAAGCTCGGTAAAACCAAAGTCATCGCGGAAACGGGCGCAGGACAACATGGTGTGGCGTTGGCGACCGCTGCCGCGCTGATGGGCGTTGAATGTGAGATTCATATGGGTGTCGTCGATATTAAGAAAGAACATCCAAACGTCAGCCGTATGAAAATATTGGGCGCTAATATCGTACCTGTATCGCGCGGTGCTGGGACGCTAAAAGAGGCAGTAGATAGTGCTTTTGACGCTTATCTTGGAGAATTGGATACCAGTATGTTTGCCATTGGTTCAGCGCTTGGGCCAGCTCCCTATCCAGAAATCGTGAGCTATTTTCAGTCTGTTGTGGGACGCGAGGCGCGGGCACAGTTTTTACAGACCACGGGTAAGCTGCCTAATAAAGTGGTCGCTTGCGTTGGCGGCGGCTCCAATGCTATCGGCATCTTTAGTGGGTTTTTGGGTGATGAAAGCGTTGAAAAAATAGGTGTTGAACCGGCGGGCGAGGGCCTGCATACGCCCAAGCACGCAGCTACCATGTCGCTTGGCGTCAAAGGCGAGATTCATGGGTTTAAATGCTATGTGCTCCTCGATGATAAAGGCGAGACTGCCGCTGTCCATTCGATCGCTTCAGGTTTGGATTATCCTGGCGTGGGGCCGCAGCACTCTTTATTACGTGATAAAAAGTTAGCGACTTATGAGTCGGCAACGGACAGCGAATGTTTGGAGGCATTTATGGCGCTATCACGATTGGAGGGCATTATTCCTGCTTTAGAATCCGCGCATGCCATTGCTTATGCGATGAAAGCTGCGACAGATATGTCACCTGACGATACTATTTTGATCAATCTTTCGGGGCGCGGCGACAAGGACATCGATTTTATTTTGGACAAAGTAACGCTGTGAGCGTAACGTTATAAAAGTGAGAGTATAAAACCAACCTTGTAAGCAAAAAAATAGTATAGTTCGTGCAAAATGAAAGTGTCATGTATTTTATCAGCCTCACTGTAGAGTTTTTTAGAGTGAATTAACTATATTACATAGAAAAAACACCCCCTATTAAGCGCTTAAAAAGTTATCATCGTAATCTTTTTTACGCTCTAACCTTTTTACGATTTGACAGCTTTACATCGGTAAATGCAGTCTAGAGGCTTAATAGGATTTACCAATGACCAAACGCGATCTCATTATCTTTTTGACGCTCTCTTTTATGTGGTCGCTGTCTTTTGTATTTTACCGTATCGGTGTACCCGAGTTCGGATCGCTGGCATTTGCAAGCTTGCGCGTGGTATTGGCAGGATTGACGATGCTGATCTTTGTTTTACTGAGCTCAGAGAACAGGCGCGGTATTCAAGAGAACTGGAAAGCGCTGACGATTGTAGGTCTATTCTCTGCCGCCATTCCGTTTGTGCTGTTTTCTTTTTCAGCACGGTCAGTGAATGCAGGCGTGTTGGCGGTGCTTAATGCGTCTGTGCCGATGATGAGTGGCTTTATCGCCAGTACGTTTTTTAATGATAAGCTCTCAAAAAAGCAAATTCTGGGCTTGGTCATTGGGGTAATCGGTGTGGTGATTTTGATGAGTGAGAACTTGTTTGGTGGTCGCGCGCAGGGTTCGGATGCTGGTTCAGGGTTATTACCGATGGGCTATGCTTTACTAGCCTGCGTCGGTTATGCGACAGGGGCAAATGTCACCAAAAATTACTTAGAGCACGTCTCGCCAGTGGCGATAACGGCAGGTTCTCTCATTATCGCTAGTGTCATCATGTTACCCGTCGCTTTTTCTGAGTTTCCCTATGCTAAAACCATTAGTATAAAGGCTTGGGTATCTGTAGTTTGTATTGGCGTGTTTTCAACCGCCATTGCTCTTATCTTTATGAACCAACTCATCAAAAGCATCGGTCCGATGCGCGCGACCAGTATTACGTTAGTTATTCCAATTTTTGCGATTATTTTGGGTTATTTGCTGCTTGGCGAAGCACTAGATACTCCAGCCATCATCGGCTCTGTGGTGATACTATTTGGTACTTATCTCTCCTTAGAGATATCTTTCAAAAAAATGGCGAAAGAATAGAACGTGAGAGATAATGTAGATGTTTATCCTGTTTTGTTATTGAACCTCATTGTCGACACACAGGATGCCATTCACACAATTTTTCTCTTTGAGGGTTTTCGATAGCGATGGAATCTCTAACGCTTGGTTTAACTGAGCCTGTGTTACTCTGCGCTCGTTTATTTCATGGCCGTTTCTATCTTTTTTATCTACAGGGTATAAGTTTTGACGTTCGTTATCTGACTGCTGCATAAAGGTTAAGAGTTTTTGCGCATCTTTGGCAAGCTGACTATCGGCACGCTTAGCGAGTTGCATCATCCATTGCTCTTTTGCTGGGATATAAAATTTTCGGCGCTCATCATCAGTCCACTGAGTATTATCTGCGCCAAAGAAAAGCAGATAACGATACGTATCGAATAAGGTCTTGGCGTCATCATAAAAGCTACTATCTGGATAACGTGACATAAACGCTTCCCAATATATCGCCCGTGCGCCCACTGCTTCAAAAGAGAGCGCAGTCGCCCCATCAAACCAAAACAACTTTTGATTGTCTTGTGCCATTCGCTGAATAAATTCACGTTGGTCATCTGGGAGGTAGGGGGCGAATATATCAGCCATGGCTGTGAGGTCATGATAAAATTCGAAATCATTTGCGCCTATATAACGCAGCTTAATGTCAGCTTTACTTCTCATTAAACCTAAAAGGTATCGTATACGAGGATTGACCTGCTTTAACTGCGCTACTGTTATTTTTCCGCCTTGTTCGATATTATTCATGACCGTAAAAAACGCGGCACTATCTGTAGGACTATTAAAACTTAAAAAACGTGCATACATCGCCTGATAATCTGTTAGCCATTGTCGTATCTCAGCATGATCAGCTACTGGTAAGCAGGCCTCTAGCTGGCGCTGAATGCCATGAATATCTTCGAGCTCATTCTTATTATCGATAGCATTTATCGTGTCATGCAGCTTGGTACAAATGAGCTGATCTTTCAACGCCTCTTCAGATAACGTAACAATTGCTTTAGTGAGTGCTTTTGGCGTCTTTGCTTCTGCAAGCGATGGCGTACTTGCCGGCGCCTCAGTTTGTGCGGGCGTTGAGGCCACATCTGATGGCTCAGGTTTATCTGATGGCGGCTGGCAGGCCGTGGTGCCAAGCGATAAACTTACCACTATGATGCATATTATTTTGTTTTGCACAGATTGTATCCTTTCAATACTTTGTAAAACTATCATTGTACTTTTCTAAAAAATATTTGTTAACCGTTAGAGTGCCAAAATCCTGATAAAGCCAACCGCTTGTTGGTAAACTATTGTTCTATGAGGGTTATTCTACTCTTTTACCGTCTTTAAAAGGGAGTAAATATAAGCACCAGATGGTGTTTCTGTTTGTAACGCTTGCTTGAATAAAAGCAGGCGACCCCTATAAAGAAAATCCGTAGCAACGCTTTGACTATACTTTTACAGAGAGCATAAATAGCAATTTTTGTTAAGATTTTTTATTTATAATATTTTATAACAACAAACAAGGTACATCATGGCATACGATAATCTATTTGAACCCGTAAAAATGGGCACACAAACCCTAAAAAACCGCATTATCATGGCACCACTAACCCGTCTGCGCGCTGTTGAGCCAGGGGATGTACCGACGGCATTGGCAGGCGAGTACTATTCGCAGCGTGCAGCAGGAGCAGGGCTTGTCATTGCAGAGGCGACGCAAGTATCATTTCAAGCAAAAGGTTATGCAGGCGCGCCTGGTATCCATACCAAAGATCAGATGACGGCATGGAAATCCATCGTCGATAACGTCCATGCGAAAGGTGGCAAAATCGTCGTACAACTATGGCATACTGGTCTTGTGTCGCATGATAGCGTACAACCTGATGGTAAAGCCCCTATCTCAGCATCAGGTGTCGAGGTTGGCGCTCGCACCTCTTTGCGTGATAGCAACAATCAAGCGATTCGTGTTGAAGCAACCCCGCCGCGCCCAGCCACCTCTGATGAGATTAAGCAGGTGATCAAAGATTTCGCTCATGCAACTAAAGTAGCTCGTGAGGCAGGATTCGATGGGGTAGAGGTTCATGGTGCGCATGGCTATCTATTACATCAGTTTTGGGTTGAGCAAACCAATAAACGTGAAGATGAGTACGGCGGTAGTCGTGAAAACCGCGCGCGTTTAACCCTTGATGTAGTTGATGCTTGTGTCGATGCTTGGGATAATGATCATGTTGGTATTCGCATCTCACCACAAGGCACGTTCAACGCTGTCGAAGCCGGTTACGATGTTGACGATAATATCTGGCTGATTGAGCAGATCAATAAACGTGGTTTGATGTATCTGCATCTCTCTGAGCCTGATTGGGCAGGTGGTACGCCATATAACGATGACTTCCGCCAAAAAATCCGTGACGCGTTTGATAATACAATTATTGCAGCGGGCGGTTATACGGCCGAAAAAGCTGAACGAAATGTGCGTGAAGGTTATATCGACGCGGTTGCTTTTGGTCGCGACTTTATTGCCAACCCTGATCTTGCAGAGCGTATCCGCCAAGGTGCGCCGCTTAACGAGCAGCATCCGCAAACTTTCTACGGCGGCGGCGCTGAGGGCTATACTGATTATCCGTATTTGGATCAAAAACAGGCTTAATTATAAGTATAAGCTTAGTTTTAAATGTTAAGATAATAAAAAGCCGCCTTACTGTCATAGTAAGGCGGCTTTTTACTTGATAAGTGAACGTATAGTTGAGTTGCTTTAAAAATATCAGCGGCACGTAACTAAAGGTGGCAATTTTATTTGGGATTGATGATAGGTTTATATCACTTCTTCTAATTAAACCACTTCACCGCAGACAAACCCGCTTGCCCAGGCCCATTGAAAGTTATAGCCGCCAAGCCAGCCCGTGACATCAAGCACCTCACCGATAAAGTATAGTCCGTCTTGAAAATTGCTTTGCATCGTTTTTGAAGATACCTCATCGGTTTTTATACCGCCGCGCGTCACCTCAGCCGTGCGATAGCCTTCTGTCCCAGAGGGTTTGAGTTGCCAACCATTTAGCATCTCACCAAGCTCAATCAAACGCTCATCTTTAATATTGGCAAGCTCTTTGTCTTTGATATCGTCCCAGAGCGCCGTTTGTAGCGCTGCAAGTAGCTTTTTGGGTAAAGCATTGTCTGTGTTATCAGCCAAGACAGTACGAATAAGCTGTTTTGGGTGTGATTTTTTATGCGCGAGTAATACAGAGGTGACATCGCTATCAGGCAGTAAATTAATATAGATATATTCGCCTGTCTGCCAATAATTGGACAGCTGCAACATCGCAGGACCAGATAGACCGCGGTGGGTAAATAGAAGCGGCAATTTAAACGAGATGCGCTCATTACTAGCAATCACTGGCAGACTAATACCAGCCAAAGCGCGGATAAGCTCGCCCGTTTTATCAGTAAAAGTAAAAGGGACGAGGCTGGCATCAGTCGCCATAAGCTCATGCCCAAACTGCTGCGCAAGCTCATATCCAAGCCCGCTTGCCCCCATCGTCGGAATGGACAGGCCGCCAGTCGCCACAATCAACGATTCGCAGCAATATTGGTTTTGCGCGGGTTTGACACTGTTTGCGACATCTTTTTTACTCAGCTTTTTAGCGATCAATAACTGAAAACGTAAGCTGTTTTTATTATCGTTAACATTATTCACAGTCACTTTATCAATCTGAGTATTAATACGTATTTGCACGCCTACCGCCGCGCATTCGTCCAGCAGCATCGTCACAATATCTTGCGCAGACTCATCACAAAACAGCTGACCGTGCTCACGCTCATGATAAGCAATCTTGTGTTTTTCAACCATGCCAATGAACTCCCAGCTGGGATAACGGCTGAGGGCTGACTTACAAAAATGCGGATTGGCACTGATAAAGTGCTCAGGTTCAACGAAGTAATTGGTAAAATTGCAGCGTCCTCCGCCTGACATCAGGATTTTTTTGCCGACTTTATTGGCATGATCGAGCACCAGTACACGGCGGCCTCGACGCCCAGCGGTGAGCGCGCAGTATAGCCCTGAGGCACCTGCGCCAATAATGATGACGTCGTAATGGGTGTTATTGTCCATGATAGTTTTGGTCCGTAAAGCGCTGCTTTTCAACAAACGTAAATGTCGTTAACACACTTTAAAATAGGTACAGGGCTGATTTTAAAAACGTTTAACAGCATAAATAGTATTTAAAAAATGTATGTAGTGTGGCTATTGTCCATATTTAATCTCGGGTTACAAGGATTAAATGCTTATCAAATTTTTGCTCTGCATTATTAATGAGCATCAGTAAACAGCGGCACATTGGAATTGTTGTAATTAGCAGTTGATGCCTTGCATCAGTTGTCCTTATTTGTCACACTACAATCAAGGCGTCACTCATTATGGAAGATGATACCCCATTGCTTGCAGCCTATGTGGCTACTTATTAGCTGATTATTTTTATGATTCAATAACAATTGTCTAAGATATAGTCGGTCTATTAAGCAGCCTTCTGTTTTATCCTTGATAACTTTTATTCTCGATATGTTATGCAGGCGACAATAATTAAAAGGGACTGTGTCATGACTCAAAAATCTTTTCCGATTACGGCTGAATTTATCGCCGCCGCCAATACTACGCCTGAGCAATACGCGCAGGATTATAAAGACTCTGTCGAATCACCTGCGGCCACGGATGCCTTTTGGGCCAAGCGCGCAGAGCTGATTGATTGGATAAAAAAGCCTACTATTATCAGCAACGTCAGTTATGATTTAGACGACTTTCGAATTAAATGGTTTGAGGATGGTGAGTTAAACATTTCGATCAACTGCCTCGATCGCCATTTAAAGACCAATCCATATAAGCCCGCTATCATCTGGGAAGGCGATCATCCCTCTTTAAACAAAATTATTTCTTTCAAAGAGCTGCATGCTGAGGTGTGTAGGCTTGGTAATGCCATGCGTAAGCTTGGGGTCAAAAAGGGTGATCGCTTCACTTTATATATGCCTATGATACCTGAGGCCATAATAGGCATGCTGGCCTGTACGCGTATCGGTGCGGTGCATTCGGTTGTGTTTGGCGGTTTTTCTGCTGAGAGCTTGGGAAACCGTTTGGTAGACAGCCAATCCAAGATAGTGATTACGGCTGATGAAGGCCTACGTGGCAATAAGCATACTCCGCTTAAAGTCAATGTCGATCGGGCGTTAGATATGGATGGCACAGAGAGTGTCGAGAAAGTTATTGTCGTGCATCGTACGGGCAATTCAATCCCTATGAGCGGTCGCCGTGATGTCTGGTATCACTCTTTGATTGCAGCTGAACAAGAGCAGTGCGAGCCTGAGATCATGAACGCCGAAGATCCTCTGTTTTTATTATACACGTCTGGCTCGACAGGTAAACCAAAAGGCGTACTGCATACGACTGGTGGCTATATCACTTATGCGCTATCAACCTTTCGTGATGCTTTCGATATTAAAGACGATGATGTCTACTGGTGTACGGCGGATGTTGGGTGGGTGACTGGTCACACTTATACGACTTATGCGCCGCTTGCCAATGGTACGACGACAGTGATGTTCGAGGGCGTTC
>JARIAA010000050.1 GCA_029264635.1 Psychrobacter sp.
CATGCGGGTCATCCATTGTGGTTGCGTTAGCATCCACCGTATCTACTGGCGCCATCTCTTCTGTGGTTTCAGCGGTGTCATTGGCAGGTTGACAGGCGCTGAGCAGAAGAGCCGCGCTCACACTAGCAGCCAGCATAGCAAGACGAGAATGAGTTATCATAGTCATGGTATATCCTTAATTTACAGTTAAAAAAGACTGGCGAATCAATCAGGACTGACTCGTTAAAAATTCATCAAATAATAATAATTGGTTAAAGCTGTAAATAATGACGTTTATCTTTTTTATTTATTTGTCATTAACCACTCATTATTAAACTTGCGCATAAGTCTTAAGCGTATCGCTGTTACTCGCTATAATCAACGTCAGCTTGGGTTCGATTTGTACCCTCTTTGTCCCTACGCTTACCATTATCATAAAATTAGCGCTGTTAAATCAAACATTATCGTTCTTAAGCCCGCAGTACCGTATAGACAGGGACAGGGAATTTGTCATGTAGCGCTACTAAATCTAAGAGTACAAGCGCGCCTATCACTGTGTGATCCGCAGACTGACATAACTCATAAGCAGTAGTTAGCGTACCGCCTGTTGCCAAAATATCATCAACCAATAGTACGCGCTCAGGCGGCAAATTGTTTTGCATCTCAAGCGTGTCTTTACCATATTCTAAAGCATAAGCTTTGTTAGCGACCGGAGGCGGTAATTTACCTGGCTTACGTAACAATATCATCCCTTTACCCAAGCGTCCTGCCAGCAAGCTTGCAAATACAAAGCCCCTCGCTTCGACCGCGCCCAAACAATCTACCTTGTCCATCAGTCCATCAGGTAAGGCTGCTAAAAGCGCATCGATGACTTCGTCGATATGACTGCGTAGTAACGGTGTAATATCGTAAAAATCAATGCCGACTTTTGGAAAGTCAGGTACAGTACGTATAATTTGCCAAAACACATGGTCAGTATTTAACTGCTTAGACGATTCAGATTTGCTGCCCGTTGGTATAGCAGTAGTAGCGCTCATAGTAGCCCTTTATTTAAACGATAAAAATGTAATAAATAACAGATGAAATGCGAAAGCTAGCGGTGGCTATCATAGCATACTCATTTTACTTCATGGTCAAGCTTTAGAAGATACAAGCAGAATAAAACAGCACTTACAACTTGATAAATGCTTACTTATCTCAATATACAAGTGTAAACTTAACGACCAAGCATCGTTATATGATAAACTACGTGCGCTTTTGCAGGCTGCTAATGCGTCATTAAATGAGTAACAACGGATAGGATTGTGTATGAAACGTTATGAATGTATTGTTTGCGGTTGGATCTATGATGAAGCGCTCGGCTGCCCTGAAGAAGGCATTGCGCCTGGCACTAGATGGGATGATATTCCCGATGACTGGACATGTCCTGAGTGCGGCGTTGGTAAATTAGATTTTGAGATGATGGAAATCTAGGTCAATAAAACGGTAACTAGGATATCTCATGACGAACTCAGATCACCCCGACACCTTAAAGTATGTAAGCCAGAATCAGACTGTTACATCTAAAGAAAACCTCAAAAACTTGTCAGAAGATTCTGCCTCCCATCTAAGGATCAGTTATCCAACACCTGCTTGGGAAAAATTTGGGCAGCATCACTGGCAAGCCTCAGATTTAAGCGATCATCTTTATCAGGCTATGCTTGATATTGGGGATGGCATCAATCTGTGTATTGAAGCGGGCGGCAATCCTGAGAACCCGCCACTGCTAATGATAATGGGGCTTGGCTCACAAATGGTTTTTTGGCCAGACGATTTTATTAAACGTCTGATTGATGCAGGGTTTTTTGTGATTCGTTTTGACAATAGAGATATCGGTCTGTCCTCCAAAGTTCAAATCGAAGGTTTGCCGCGGGTCAGCCAGCTCAAAATGATGCTGCGTTTGCAAACGGGTCTGTCCAATAAAAGTCAGCAGGTTGCCTATAATTTAACCGATATGGCAGAGGATACGGTACGTCTGATTAAAGCCTTAAATCTTGGTAGCACGCATCTGCTTGGTGCTTCAATGGGCGGTATGATCGCGCAGATCGTTGCAGCGCGTTATCCAAGTTTGGTTCAGCGGCTAGCACTGATGTTTACAACCACCAATCGCGCTTTTTTAAAACCGCCCAAGCCCAAGCAGCTATATACACTGATTAATCGTCCAGAGAGTCATTCTGAGCGCGATATTGTGCGTCACAGTGTCTGGTTTATGAAGACAGTAGGAACGCCCGGTCATGTTAATGTGCGCACCGTACGTGAAATCGCCAAAATCCGTTATCAGCGCAATTTCCATCCATTAGGTACCGTACAACAGCTGAACGCTATCTTAGCATCAGGTTCTATCAGCCGTTTTAGTAAGCAGGTTAAAGCGCCGACCATTGTCATTCATGGTAGCGCTGATGGTTTATTGCCTGCGTCGCAAGGTCGCGTGGTGGCTAAGACCATTCCAAACGCAAAGTTTCATTTGATTGAGGGTATGGCGCACGATATTCCAGCCTATTATCAGCCCTATCTGGTTGATTTGATTCGTAACCATTTATTAGGCTAGACACACCTTAAAAACAGGCTTTGTAGAGTTGAAAAAGAGGTCAATAGTGATATTGACCTCTTTTTTATTCTTTAAAATTCATAAATACAAGTGAACGCTATTGATAGCAATTTATTCGCAGCTAACGTTAGTGCCCTCTTTATCGATACAAATCTTGCTACCATCTTTCAGATTACCGACCCAAGCTTTATTGTCTTTAAATATAAAGGCAGACTCGCTTCCTGTATTACTTTTAGTCACGCTTACGTTTTCGCTATTACTTACGTTCTCGCTACTGCTAGCTTTTCCATTTTCATTGGTGTTTTTAGTACTATCGACGTTATTCGTCACTAGACCATTATTGTCAAAGCGAAAGGGAATAATCAGCTCACCACCCAAATTCAAAAAACCCCACTTATCGTTCAGGCGTACGCCAGCTAGACCTTCAGAAAATGGTCGTACTTCATCGAATGAATACGTAATCATGGTCACGTTATTGTCATCGACAAAACCCCAGCGACCATCTTGCTGATCAGGTTGTAAAGTCGTAAAAGGCGTCGATCTTGGCGATGATTGAGTATCTGTAGAAGCTTTGTTGTTTGGCGTAGCATTGTTGCTCGCCGATAGAGCATCATCGCGCTCATTTCTAGCATTAGGATCACTTGTCGTTTTACCATTTTTATCCAGCCAGCTGGTTGATTGGTTTCTACGTATGCGTGCCACCCCACCTCTGTAATCATCAATGTCGGTAATCGTCGATGAAAAAGGCACGATCGTCTGGTTACCCGTGCCAATGACACCATAATCGCCATTTCTTTTCACCACAATACGCCCCTCAGATACAGGACGCGCCCAGCCTCCATTGCCCTTTAGCATATCATAAATGCTAGGAACGACCTCGCGACCTTGCAAGTTGACGTAGCCGACACGGCCGTGACGCAGTACGGGTATTAGACCACCCGATATTTTATCAGGATCTACTTTTTGGTAGCGCGATAAATCAACGACCCTTTTACCTTTATTATCAATAAGCGCGACAGGCGCACCAAAATCGGTAATGGCTAAAAAGTAACCCTGAGTAGCGGTACAAGCAACGTTTTTATAATAGCTCTTAGGAATTTTACAGCTGGCCGCTTCGGCTGTTGGCATAGCAAATACTGCACTTAACAATACACCAGCCATTAAGTATAGTCGTGGTGTTTGTAATAGTGATAAAGTAGGTGCTAGTGGCAGCTGGACCTGTCGTTTTGTTAATGACTCTGCTATGAACCGTTGTAACATATTCAAACCTAAGCTAAAAATAGTAATCCTATGACACTTGCTGTCATAGGTAAGTAATGGCGATAAAAACGTGCGACTAATAAAATAACAAACAAGGATACTGCTGATTATAAGCGAATAGATTAGCAAATAGCACGGATTTAACCAACACTAGTCCTGTAAGAATATGACCCTGATATAGATACACTGTCAAAAATTTGTCACGCGACCATCAATATGATGAGAATAATAAGTCTGGTGTCGTCTTTTTAAAGTAAATAAGACGTTATGCTATCAGTAAGTATGAGTTTTATTTATCTGCCTCACTTTACTCACCTCACAATCACAGTATAAGGACCACTTATGGCTGTTGCCTCTTCGCGCTCTGCATCCATCGGCTTAACCATTGGCTGTATTATATTTGGTCTAGGAAGCTTAATTGTTGCCCATGTTGATATCGGTGGTTGGGCAATGGCATTTTGGCGCCTGGCTATCTCAGGCGTCATCTTTATGGTATTGGCTAAAATAACGGGTCAGCGAATGCCGCGCTCAAAGCGTGCCATTGTTTATAGTTTATTATCAGGCGTATTTTTAGGATTAGACTTGGCGCTTTGGCATGAGAGTATTTATGCAGTTGGCCCTGGCATCTCAACCTTACTCAATAGTTTACAGATTTTCTTTTTGGCTGCTATCGGTTTTTTATACTTCAATGAGCGTCAATCCATCTTGCAGTTATTAAGCCTATGTATAGCGATGCTAGGGGTTGCGATGATTGGTAGTCCTGAGTTTGCCCACAATAGTAATGCAACTTGGGGCTTTATCGCTGGGATTGTATCGGGGGCCATGCTAGCGGCGTCCATGACTTTTATTCGTAAGACTCACGACACAGAAATAACGCCAATCTTTGTGCTGATGCAACTGATTAGCATTGGCGGTGTGCTCGCCATGATAGTGCCCATGTTTGTTTTAGATATGGGCACTATTATGCCCAATACCTTGTCTGAGCTTGGCTGGGTACTGGTTTATGGCGCCGTCATGCAATGCGTAGCATGGGGGCTGATCGCCTACTCTGTCCCCAAGCTGTCATTGGCGCTAACAGGGCTGCTACTGTTAACTGAGCCAGTTGCCGCCTTGATAATTGATTATAGCTGGCTTGGTAAATCCATTAATAATTTACAGTGGAGCGGCGCGCTACTGACTATGTTCGCCATTTACTTAGGGTCCATTAAACCCAAACCGCGCGCGCTGCGTCGTTATCGTTTTTTTTCAAGATTTTATAGACGCAAATATAAGTAAAGATAGTTGAGCAGTATGACCACTAAGGCACTCTAACTTTTTTGGCTATTAAATAGCGCGTTAAGCACGATAGCAGTCAACGTTGCCGTTCCGATACCGCCCAAATCAAAGCCCCCTAGATGCAAACTAAAGTTACCCGTGCCCATAATGACAGTGACTGCCGCAATAATTAGATTGCTGTTTTTGCTAAAATCAATATGACTGTCTATCCAGATTTTTACGCCAGCGATGGCAATTAGGCCAAACACTACGATAGAAGCACCGCCCAGTAATGCAGGAGGAATCGTTTGAATAATCGCGCCAAACTTTGGTGACAATCCCAGCAAAATGGCCACTAAACCTGCGATGACAAAAATAGTTGTACTATAAACTTTGGTGACTGCCATAACGCCAATGTTTTCAGCATAAGTTGTCACCCCTGTACCACCAAAGCCTGCTGAAAATGTCGTTGCTATCCCATCAGCAAAAAATGCGCGACCCATATAGGGCGTCACATGGGCTTTAGTCATTCCTTCTACTGCCTTAAAGTGACCAAGGTTTTCGGCAACCAAGATAAAGGCCACAGGAGCAATTAAAACAATAGCGCTCATCTCAAAGCGTGGCGCATGAATACCCGGCAGCCCAAACCATGAAGCCGCCGTCACACTACTAAAGTCAATCGCCGCACCAAAACCTAGTACGTTGGTCATGATAAAATAGGCGATATACGATAATATTAAGCCCACCAGTAACAACAAACGTCTGAGCATACCGCGCGTAAACACCGCCACACTACTGATTAAGAGAACAGTCAAGGTAGCCATCCATGCATCAAACTGATTGGCCGATATTCCTTGAATGGTGACCGGCGCTAAATTAAGACCGATAATCATAACAATGGCACCGGTGACAACCGGCGGCATTAAACGCTCAATCCAAGCTGTACCCGTTTTCATTACTAGTAAACCTATCAGCGCATAAATAATACCGCAGGCCATAATGCCGCCTAAAGCGACATCTAGATTGGCATTAAAGCCTACGCCAGCGTAAGCCGTCACAGCGATAACTGGACCAATAAAAGCAAAGCTTGAGCCCAAATAACTGGGCATGCGTCCGCCGGTAATCATGAAGAACATCACCGTACAGATACCTGACATTAAAATAGCCAAGTTGGGATCAAAACCCATTAACAATGGAGCAAGAACGGTTGCACCGAACATAGCAAAGGTATGCTGGATACCAAGTAAAATGCTCTTAGAAGGTGGTAGATACTCGTTAATACCCACAGGATTGTGGTCAAGGTCGCCACGATAAGGTCGCCATGTAGGGAACCAACGCCCATTTTCAAAGTCAGGATTGTTTGCAGGTTTTATCGTAGCAGAAGTGATACCAGCAGCTTCTAGCGCGGTTAGAGGATTTTGTTGAGAGCTATTTTCGGATTGGGAGGAATGCACTAATTGTGAGGGGTCTTCTGATGAGCTTGACATGCGCGTGTCCTATATGGCTAATAATAATATAGTCAATTCATTCTAAGAATGTTACGACAAGATGAAGCAGATATCTGACATTTTTATTTAACAAAACTTGTGCAAATTAAGCTTTATGATTAGAATAACGAACAAAGAAAATTTGCTTATACAAATTTTCAGCTTTTACTATATGTCTTAGGCAAGATATGTTTTACTAAGTTCAACGCTTCGGTTGATGACACTTTAATAGGTACTATGATAGCAATAATTTACAGGATGTTACATATCCATTAGTGCTGAGCATCATAACGGAATTTAGTAATAAAAAAAAGCGCTTATTCTCCTACTACTGCGTTTAAATATTTTTATAGACGATACTCTCATCTCATCGTTTGGCGGTGCTCGCCATCTATGGTCGTTCATGATGCTTATACTATAGATACGACTGTACCTTCGTTTATGGTATAAAGCTATCCAAAACCCTAGGTCTTTAAGAGGCTATATTTTTAAAATTTTAGGTTTTAAACTATTAGGTTTTAAACTATTAGATTTTAAAATACTAAGTTTTAAAATATTGGGTCTTAAAGATGAGAAACCATCCTCACTGACTTTTACTGTGTTGGTAATTTATTATGATTAGTGTATTTGATTTATTTAAAATTGGCATCGGTCCTTCAAGCTCACATACCGTAGGCCCTATGGTAGCGGCCAATTTATTTTTGGCTTCCTTGAGTAAACAGTTTGAGATGACTGATGTCAAACAATTAGAGATTGAGCTCTATGGCTCACTCGCTGCCACGGGTAAAGGCCATGCTACTGATACAGCCATCTTACTTGGCTTACTTGGTCATACGCCAAGCACGATTGATACAAGATTGACCAGCCAATATCTTACACCAATTTTTTCAGATAAAGAGCTAAATGTTTCAGGCACACATGTTATCGCCTTTGATACAGAACGCGATATTTATTGGTATGATGATACGGTTCTACCCTACCATCCTAACGCACTGACCATTCGCGCCATATTGGCAGATGATACGCATTACCAGCAGACTTATTACTCGGTAGGTGGCGGCTTTGTCATCAATGAAGAGGATGCTCATAATCCTAATGAGGATCATGGTACGCCAACGATTGATATTGTTCCTTACCCGTTTAATACAGCAGCAGAGCTTCTTGAGCAATGCCGACAAAATGGCTTGAGTGTTAGTGAGCTGGTATTAGCAAACGAATGCCATTATCGCGAGCAAGCAGAGATTTTTGCCTATCTGGATTCTATCTGGAATGTGATGCAAGAATGCGTGAAGCAAGGCTGCCAAAATAGCGGCATATTGCCAGGTGGCTTGGATGTTAAAAGCCGTGCTCAAGCCTTGCACCTACAGCTGTGCGCAGAAAAAGATCAGCCGATTACAAAAAACGATAAGCTTGCCGCGATGGACTGGGTCGATTTGTACGCCCTTGCTGTCAATGAAGAAAACGCTAATGGCGGCAATGTCGTAACTGCACCTACCAATGGTGCTGCTGGCATCATTCCTGCCGTTATGTGCTATTATCGCGACTTTTTAGCAAGCTACAGCCAAGAAGGTGCTCGCAAGTTTTTGTTGAACTCAACCGCCATTGGTAGTTTAATCAAACAAAACGCGTCAATCTCTGGTGCTGAGGTTGGCTGTCAAGGTGAGGTCGGCTCTGCTTGTGCGATGGCAGCGTCTGCATTGGCTGAGATCATGGGCGGTGACCCTGCTAAATGTCTGAACGCCGCTGAGATTGGAATCGAGCACAATCTAGGTCTGACTTGCGATCCTGTCGGCGGTCTTGTGCAAGTACCCTGTATTGAGCGTAATGCGATGGGCGCGGTAAAAGCCATTAATGCTGCGCGCCTTGCTTGCCGTGGTAATGGTCAGCACTTTGTTTCACTGGATAAAGCGATTGAAACTATGAAGCAAACAGGCGCTGACATGTCAGACAAATATAAAGAAACGGCGCGTGGCGGCCTGGCTGTTTATGCAGATAATCGCATACCTACCGCAACCCATGGTATTAGCGTTAATTACAGCCAATGCTAGCTTTCAAACAATCTCAATAAATAATGGCTACAAAAAAGCCTCTAAAAATTAGAGGCTTTTTTTATGGCAATTATCGATTATCTAATTAATGACTAACAAAGCGCTTATTCAGCAGTCTTTGAGATCACTTCGTTTAGGATCCAAACTGGTTTAACCACGCCAGATACCGTATCTGCAATCGCTTCTTGACGTACATCTAACATATAACGGTAATTTGGCTCATAAGTGAAACCTTGGATATTACCATTCAAGGTATTATAGTTTTTCTGATAGCTCTGACGATATTGTAGGCATTCAGTTTCGACCGTATTACCAGCAGTATTTACACGCTCACAAAGCGCTTTACGAGGTGCAATTTCTACTTTAAAGCTTGGGATGTTAACCACTTTAACGTTCAGCTTTTGGCCTTCAACAACCATGGTACGCTCGTCATCCAACCCCATAGTAGAACAACCTGCTAGAGCGAAAGTGGCGGCAAAAGCGGCGATTGCTAATTTTTTCATTCTTCTATCCTCAATTAATTATCGTTAAATTATTGCTATCTTATTGGCTCTGTATAGACAAATTACTCTTTATAGTTGTTGGTAAGTAGGTCTTATACAGTGTCAGCTAGATATATTAAGAGTAAAAACTACTAACTACAATTTACATAAAGTAATAAATTTATTAGCAGTATTACTCATTGTTTTGCTTCGCCTAGTATAGGGTGCAACGGAGCGCAAGCTCTATAACTGGTTTGTAACGTAACGTCAGTGTTTGCAACTGACGTTAGTGAAGCGTATTAACTGACGTTTCAATATAACAGACATTAATTTAACTAATGAATGATCATATAAAACCTAACTACGGTAGTCAGCATTAATTTTGACATAATCATAGGATAAATCACAGGTATAAACTGTGTCGCTGGCGTCTCCACGTGCTAAATCGATATGAATAGTGATCTCAGGACGACTCATGACTGTCTTGCCAGCTTGTTCTGTATAACTGGAGGCTACCCCGCCATTTTGACAGATCATCACTTCATCTAGATAGACATCAACTTGCTCAGTATCTAAATCCTCAATACCTGCATAACCAACAGCCGCCAAAATACGTCCCCAGTTAGCATCGCTTGCAAAGAACGCTGTTTTTACTAGTGGTGAATGCGC
>JARIAA010000093.1 GCA_029264635.1 Psychrobacter sp.
TGAACTCTTCAAATGCATCTTGGTAAATAATATTACATCGCTTTAATAGCGAGCTATTCACACCTATAAGAATTGCAGCTACTATGCCAACTCATCTTCGGGCCATCAAGTTTTTAAAACATCCAAAGGTTGAAACTAATAATTATCTATAATAAATACAAACATTTACGTAATATAAATCTTTTATATTAAAGCGTTATTTGCATAGCAATTGTTATGTCTAGCTCGCAAACTCAAAGATGAATATATTAAATAACGTCCCACAACAGTGCAAACTTTAGAAAGTTTAACTTAGTAACGCACCTTTATAGAGCATTTATTGCTATCGGCGTGCAACGGCGCTACGTTTGATAGATAACGAAATAGTGTTAAGATAACAGCGTTTAAAATCGCATCGCTGTTGAACCTATTGAATTAAAGACGCTACACTAAGAACACCAAGCTAAGAACAACAAGCTTAAGACACTAGGTTAAAGAGACTAAGTTGAACAAATAATGATTTTGATGATCGATAATTACGACAGCTTTACGTACAATATTGTACAGTACTTCGGTGAGCTCAAGCAGGACATCACCATCTGGCGTAACGATCAGGTCACTATCGAGCAGATTAAGACCCTTGCTCCTGATATCATTGTGATCGGTCCCGGTCCTTGCGATCCAGACCGCGCCGGCATCTCATTAGAGGTGATTAATACTTTTAAAGGCGTGGTTCCTATCTTAGGGATATGCTTGGGGCATCAAGCGATTGGACAGGCGTTCGGCGGTACAATTATCAAAGCTGGCGCAGTCATGCATGGGCGTTTATCTGCCGTTTATCATACGGGAGAAGGCGTTTTTCATGACCTGCCCAGTCCATCGCAGTTCACGCGCTATCATTCTTTAGTTATTGACAAATCAAGCCTACCTGACTGTCTTGAGATGACCGCGTGGACAAAAAATGCCGATGGTAGCGTGGAGGAAATTATGGGTATACGGCATAAAACGTTTGCCATTGAAGGGGTGCAATTTCATCCTGAGTCTATTTTAAGTGAAGCGGGCTATTATCTGCTCAATAATTTTTTGCAGACTCATCACTTGGCAGTATTATCTGCCAATGAATTGCCACAAGTCGGCTAATTACCTCAAAACCACATTCAAAACCCAGAGTTAAAAAACCAATACATATACCTAAAAAACGAGTATAAAAGATAATAAGAAGCGAGACCATAATGACGACTGTTCATATGCAGGATGCCCAGACTCTGAACACACCTGAAGATATTGATAAGCTCTCTGATGCGCGTATTCATAAGTTATTAACCACGGCCTTGGATAGAATTTTTCAACATATTGATTTGACCTTTGATGAGATGTATCAAATCATGCTTATCATTATGCAAGGCAGATGTAGCGACGCTATGATGGGAGCTATTTTGACAGGCCTACGCATGAAAGGTGAATCCATCGATGAAATTACTGCCTCTGCCAGTGCCATGCGCGCTTTGGCGGCTAATATCACCCCAAAAGGTTGTGATTATCTGGTCGATATTGTCGGTACGGGCGGCGATGGCGCCAATTTATTTAACGTCTCAACCGCAGCCGCTTTGGTTGCCGCTGCTGCTGGCGCGCAAGTTGCCAAGCATGGTAACCGCGGCGTCTCTACCAACTCTGGCAGCTCGGATCTGCTTGAGCAAGCTGGTATTAGCCTTGATTTAACGCCACTACAAGCCCAAGAATGCATCGAAAACCAAGGAATTGGTTTTTTGTTTGCGCCCAATCATCATCGCGCCATGCGTTATGCCAATCCAGTACGCCGTGAGCTCAAAGCACGGACGATTTTTAATATCTTAGGTCCTCTTACCAACCCTGCTGGTACGCCTAATCTGGTAATTGGCGTCTTTACATCTCAATTGTGCGAGCCGCTCGCTAAAGTAATGAAAAACTTAGGTGCGCGTCATGTCATGGTCGTTGGTGCCAAAGATGGGTTAGATGAGATTAGTCTTGCTACATCGACGACAGTAGCTGAATTAAAAGATGGGGAGATATCAGTCTACGAGATGATGCCAGAAGATGCTGGCGTCGAATCACAAACCTTGATAGGTTTAGATGTAGAGTCCCCAGAACAAAGCCTTGAGCTGATTCGTGCCGCCTTATCAGGTAAAGATACTACCGACCGCGCCGTACTCAAAGCGCGTGATATGATTGCTTTAAACGCAGGTGCAGCGATATATACAGCAGGGCTTGCCAGCAACTATCCTAATGGTGTCAGCCGCGCACAAAAAGCTATCCAAAATGGTGATGCTTTAGCCAAACTTGAATCTTTAGCCAAATATACTCAGCAGCTAGCAGACAATGCGTAGATGCGTAGCTAATGAACAGCACACAGGCAGCGCAAGTACTATCTATTTACACTCAATTATATTTGGATCAAAGCATGACTACAACTACTACAGATATTCCTTCGGTGCTACAGCGCATCGTCGCGACTAAACAAATCGAAGTAAAAGCGGCTCGTGAGGTGCTATCTCTTGAGGACTTAAAGGCGCAAGTCGCGGCTGATTATAAACCACGCCGAGGTTTCGCGGCGGCCTTACGAGCGGCCAGTACTAAAGAGAGCGGTATCGGCATCATCGCTGAGATCAAAAAAGCCTCGCCATCTAAAGGCATCATCAATCATAACTTTTCGCCTGCCTTATTTGCGCAGCAATATGAGCAAGCAGGCGCTAGCTGTTTATCAGTCCTGACGGATCGTGATTACTTCCAAGGTGATGATCGCTACCTTATCAAAGCCTCTAACATCTCAAGCCTGCATGTACTGCGTAAAGACTTTATGATTGATGTGTATCAAATCTATCAATCGTATCTTATGGGTGCTGACTGCATTCTGCTCATCATGGCCTGTCTTGATGATGCTCAAGTACAAGAGCTGCATGCCTTGAGTGTCGAGCTGGGGTTAGATGTTTTGATTGAAGTCCATACTCAAGGTGAGCTTGAGCGCGCGCTACAACTACCCCGCTCAGAGCATAATATTTATGGTATTAATAATCGCGATTTAAATACTTTTGACGTCAATCTTCAAACCACGCTTGATCTAAAAAACATTTTAATGGAAGCATTGAGCGCTGACGACGCTTATAACGCCACGCAAAAACCGCTTATCGTTACCGAAAGTGGCATTCATAATAGCGATGATATTCGCTTGATGCTTAACTATGATATTCAGCACTTTTTAATCGGTGAACAATTTATGAAAACGGATCATCCAGGACAAGCGTTACAATCCTTACTTGCGAGCGTCGCAGCACAGGCGTAAAGTATGACCCTATTTGCAAATTGATCCTGCATGACCGTTTTGGCAGGACTATTTGCTAAAATACTATTTATTTATCCATTTATCCATTTATTCATTTATCCATTAACTAATGATACGTTAACTTTTATGTCAAACTCTCTATTTTCAAAAGAAATGCAAGATCAGCTCAAAGAGCTTAAAGGGCAACTGAGCAAAGGTCGTGATACCGACACAGCAGATGGCGACAATCAAAAACCAACTGAGCCTGTTTCGCTACCCACCCAAAAACAGGTCAAAAAAACCGTCAAACAGCTAGATAGTGAACACATCGATGATGATAAAGTGCTGTTCATGCAAGCGATGCACGGTGTCAATCAGCTTGAAGATAAAAACGTGCGCTCTCCTGCTAGTACCGCAAAAGCGAGCAAACCCGATGCGACGACGTTATCGAAACGTGCAGCGGCCCAAGGTGGTGAAGCCAGTGATTTAGGAGCAGGTTTATCAGATATGCAGGCATTATTAAACCCTGTGGCTGGCGAAGCCTACTTATCCTATAAGCAGCCGACACTGCAAAATAAGATATTTACTCAGCTAAAACAAGGCAAGCTGCGTTGGTATGATGCGGTAGACATCCATGGCTGTACCATTGACGAGGCGCGCGCGGCCATGACGCAACTCTTGAGTCAAGCCAAGCAAAATAACGAAACTATGGTAAAAATCGTCCATGGGAAAGGTAGTGAAGCCATCTTAAAAACTTGCGTCAATGGTTGGCTACGTCAATTGCCTGAAGTGCTGGCATTTTGCTCTGCCCCGCCAAAAGATGGTGGTAACGGCGCAGTATTAGTATTACTCAAAAAATCTAAAACTGCTGGCGAATAAATGTTGGTATGAGAAATAAAAAGGACTGCTTATTTGCAGTCCTTTTTTATACTAATAATTTTATACTAATAAATAGTGAGATAGCTTTCATTATCATTGTCATCTAAATGTCCAGATTTTTCTATGCAAACATTTTTCCAATGATTAAAGTGAATTCATTATGAGTGTACAAACCATTCAAAATACAAAAGAGCTTGAGGATCATATCATTGCGCTGATTGCCATCGAACCAAGATTCGCGCCTGTCTATCAGCAAGTTGGCGTGCCAAGCCTTAGGCACAATGCAGGTGGGTTTGAACAGCTTATGAGAGCCATGGTCGGTCAACAGCTATCAGTCGCCGCGGCAGCAAGCATTTGGCAACGCTTAGTGGATGCAGGTCTGACAACTCCGCAAGCGGTTGATAACGCAAACGATGACGCCTTACGAGCAAAAGGCTTGTCTAAGCAAAAAATTCGCTATACGCGATCTTTAGTCGCCCACAATATCGACTTTACGGCTTTGGAGATAATGACAGATGATGACGTAATAAAAACATTAACTACCGTTACAGGTATTGGACGCTGGACCGCTGAGATGTATTTACTATTTTATTTAAAACGTGCGGACGTGCTCGCAGTCGATGATTTAGCGATTAAAGTAGCAGCAATGGACTTA
>JARIAA010000103.1 GCA_029264635.1 Psychrobacter sp.
CAATGGTTTTGCACCCGTTGAAGACCCGCAAATTGCCCTTGCTGTACTGGTCGAAAATGGCGGCGGTGGTAGTGCAGTAGCAGCGCCCATTGGCCGTGCGTTGTTTGACTACTGGGTATTACAGCGCAAAAATGACCCCATCTTGCCGCCCACTGCTGATGAGCTTAAAGCGATCAAACGCCAAAAGGCTGTAGACAAAGCTACCCGTGACGCCATCCGTGATCAAAAACAGGCTCAGGAACAAGCATTGAAAGAACAAACAGCATCTGCGGCAACCACGACAGCGACCGAATAAAGAATAACCACTATGACTAAAATGGCGACATCGCGTAGCGCAAAACGCAAACAAGGTGATAAAAAGTTAACTGCTGCTGGCAGTGTACGTATCATCGGTGGGCAGTTTAAGCGGCGCAGCATAAACTTTATCGATGCTGATGGCCTGCGACCGACTCCAGATCGCCTGCGGGAGACGTTATTTAACTGGTTACTTGCCGATATGCATAGCGCGCGCGTACTGGATAGCTGCGCTGGTAGCGGTGTGTTAGGTTTTGAGGCGCTATCTCGAGGCGCGCTCCATTGCACTTTTATCGAAACCAATCCAGCTCAATACCAGATGTTACTACAAAGCGCTGAACAATTAAGCATTGATGATGACAACTATCAAGTTTTTTATGGCGACGCTGAACAAATCTTATCTCAGAATAATTGCTTTGATTACCCGTTCGATATTGTCTTTATTGATCCACCCTACGCAAAAGATTTATGGCAGCCGATTTTGAGCGCATTAATCGAGCAGTCATTAGTGACAGCAGAAACGCTTATTTATCTAGAAGCTGATAAAGATTTAAATCAGCAATTAAATGAATTGGTTTTATCGTTAAATTCACCTCCTACAAAACAAGTACTCAGCGGGTTTGAATGTGTCAAACAGACCAAAGTCGGGCAAGTTGTCGCTGGACTTTATCGGTTAAAATCGTCATAATCAAGCAACTCGCATTAATGAATGCTGAAAACCGCTAAAAAACGACCCAACGCTGCCATTTAATGTATATAAGGCGTAAATAAGCCCTAATGCAGCTTGCAAGCGCGCACGCTACTGCTTATAATGTGCAGTCTGTTTTTTGAGAGCCCCGTTCCCAGACAAACTCTCAATGAATTTTAAATTTAAGGTTTTATCATGAAAACACTTAGTGCAAAACCAGCTGAAGTGACCCATGACTGGTATGTTGTCGATGCTGACGGCAAAACCCTTGGTCGCTTAGCCACTCAAATCGCTAGTCGCTTACGTGGCAAGCACAAGACTTCTTACACGCCGCATGTCGACACTGGTGACTTTATTGTTGTTATCAATGCCGAAAAAATCGCAGTGACTGGTAAGAAAGCGCAAGACAAAAAGTATTATCGTCATAGCGGCTACCCAGGCGGTATTAAAGAAACCAACTTCACTAAGCTGATTGCACATAAGCCTGAAGATGTTCTACACAAAGCAGTTAAGGGTATGCTTCCAAAAGGCCCTCTTGGTTATGCGATGATCAAGAAGCTAAAGCTATATGCGGGGGAAGAACATCCACATACTGCACAGCAACCTAAAGAACTAGACATCTAAGGAGTCACTTATGGAACGCAATTACGGAACTGGTCGCCGCAAGACTTCTACCGCTCGTGTCTTTTTAGCGAAAGGTACTGGTAGCATTGTTGTTAACGGCAAGCCACTTGATGAATACTTTAGCCGTGAAACCTCACGCATGGTCGTTCGTCAGCCACTAGAATTACTTGATTCACCTAATGCTTATGACCTTTATATTACGGTAAAAGGTGGTGGTATTAGTGGTCAAGCAGGCGCTATTCGCCATGGTATTACTCGTGCGCTAATCGAGCTTGATGATACGAACAAACCTGCGCTAAAAGCAGCTGGTTTTGTGACTCGTGACTCACGTCAAGTTGAACGTAAGAAATTGGGCCTACGTAAAGCACGTAAACGTCCACAATTCTCAAAACGTTAATCAAAACTATTTTTTATACTATTGTTATGATAGTCTTCATCTCAAAGCCTTATTAGCGACAAGTATAAGAATAGATTTGCAAAACCTTATAAGCTGGTCACAGTTTATAAGGTTTTTTTATGGCTATTTATAGGACCATCCATAAATAGCTTATGAAAAAAACGTTCACTATCTATTCGGTTATTAAAACGACCTCAAATTGACCTACTTTATCAGAAAATAGCTTGTAAAGAAGTCAGCCCTGCCCCATCATCATAACAATTATTTTTTATCATCAGCCCAATACTATAACCCGATGCCATAGACATTGCTGCAAAAGGATATTATGAAAGCGCCCGAACAATACGATCCTAGTAAACCAGCTTCCAAAAGCAAGATGCCACCACCGAATGGGCAGCAACCCGCTAAGTCACCAGCAATCCCCGCTGGTACGCCAACGATTACCCAAACTCACAAGCGCACCGCTGAAGCTGAAAAGAGACCTTTTGAGTGGCAGTTTTTATTACCCAAATACTGGCCTATCTGGATATTATTGATTGTATTTTTTCCTATGATATATCTGCCATTACGTTGGCAATTTTGGCTTGGGCGCAAGTTGGGTATTTTGATTTACCACATAGCTGGGACACGGCGTCGTGATACCCTTATTAATTTAAGATTGGCGTTTCCCGAAAAGCCAGAAGTAGAACGTGAGCTTATGGCAAAGCAAGTGTTTGTCAATCAAGGCATTGGGGTATTTGAAACTTTGTGCGCCTGGTTTCGTCCTAATGTCTTTACGCGTACGGTTTCTATTTCAGGGTTGCAGCATCTCGTTAATGCACAAAATGAAGGCCGTGCTGTCATTTTATTAGGTGCTCATTATACAATGCTAGATTTAGGCGGGCTGCTATGTACACAGTTCTTTGCTACTGATTGCATGTACCGTCCGCAAAATAGTCCCTTACTTGACTGGTTTATTTACAATGGTCGTTCTAATATTTTTGGTAAGCAAATCTCTAGCCGCGATATGCGCAGTTTAGTCAACTCCATCAACGATGGACATGTTATTTGGTACTCTCCTGATCAGGACTATGGTCTTAAGCAGGGCGTAATGGCGCCATTCTTTGGTGTGCCAGCTGCAACAATCACGATGCCTAGACGACTAGCGAAATTAGGTAGCAAAGAACATCCTCCTGCCGTCATGGCACTCCATACTTATCGTCAGACTCCAGACAATCTACCGAGCGGTAAACGCCCGCATTATCACCTGACTATCACTTCAGAGCTGGATAATTACCCTAGTCATGATGAGGTCGCCGATGCCACACGTGTCAACGAAGTGTTAGAGGGTCTTATTCGCATTGATCCGACGCAGTGGATGTGGTTTCATCGCCGTTTTAAACATGGTCCCAGTGGTCGCACTGATATTTATAAGTAGACTTTTATTATAAAGAAAATCAGCTAAAAAATTTGCTATAATTTGCAGCTAATACCAGCTTATAAATAACAACCTATCAATAATAAATAGATTAATAAAATAACGGATTTTTCATGAGTAACCATAATATCTCTGATCACCAAGTCTCCAATCACTCAACAGAAGCTAGACGTATTTTGACTGGGATTAAACCTACGGGTATTCCGCATTTAGGCAATTATGTCGGTGCTATTCGCCCAGCAATTCAGTCTATTCAAAATAGTGAGCATGAAGCATTTTTCTTTTTGGCAGATTACCATGGCATTATTGGCTGTTACGATCCTGCTATTATTCATGAGTCAACCAAAGCCATCGCTGCCACGTGGATAGCCTGCGGACTCGATCCTGAACGCGTCACTTTTTATCGTCAGTCAGATATACCTGAGATTCCAGAATTGGCGTGGATCTTAAATTGCTCATGCGCCAAAGGGCTTATGAACCGCGCCCACGCTTATAAAGCGGCGGTCGATATCAACATGGAAAAAAACGATGTCGATCCTGACCAAGGTATTACCATGGGTTTGTTCGGCTATCCGGTATTAATGGCAGCTGATATTTTGATGTTCAATGCCACCCATGTACCAGTCGGTCGCGATCAAATCCAGCATATTGAGATGGCGCGTGATATCGCAGGCACTTTTAACCATCGATATAAACCTCTATTTACTCTGCCATCAGCAGTTGTTGATGAAGATATCCCTCTATTGACAGGGCTTGATGGACGTAAAATGAGCAAGAGCTATAGCAATACTATCCCTTTATTTGGTGAGCCCAATCCGCAAGTCAGTCCTGAAAAACAGATGCATAAAGCAATCATGAAAATTGTGACTAACTCACAACTGCCAGAAGAAGCAAAAGATCCTGATGACTCTGCTCTCTTTGAGATCTATAAAGCCTTTGCCACGCCTGAAGAGATTGCCGCTATGCGCGCGCAGTATGCTGCTGGTATCGGTTGGGGCGATGCTAAACAAGCGCTATTTGAGAAAATAAATGCGGAGATTGCCCCATTTCGCGCGCGTTATCAAGAGCTCATGGACAATCCAAAAGAGTTAGAGGAAATCTTACAGATGGGCGCAGACAAAGCGCGCCGCTATAGTCGTAAACAGTTAGATAAAACTCGCCGCACGATTGGCATCCGTCCACTTGCCAAACTTAAATAATTTTGATAGTATCTACAAAGACAGAAGCAATAAAGACAGATGGTAAACGTAAAGAGTAAGCCGAAGATTAAACAGGTGGCTTTATTACC
>JARIAA010000126.1 GCA_029264635.1 Psychrobacter sp.
AATGCGATCGATACTGCCACGAGACAGCTCACGACCTGCGCGATCACATAATGATAAAAGTGCCGCTGACATAGCGCCAACACTGTCTTCATCAATGCCTGTCGGTAAAGCTGAGGCAATCATTAAACCATCATTTGAGATGAGGGCGGAGGCTTCGACGTCTGCTGATGAGCTATTGAGGTCTTCTAGTATCTGTTGAAATGAATCTGTACGCATATCTCTCTCATCGTTTTTATGGTTAAAAATTTGCAAAGGTGTTACTCGTGTTACTCGATATTAGTATCCAACTAAAGCGCGCTATTATAATACCTTACTGATAATATTGATATGAAATTATTTTATTTACTACCAAATTTTTATGTTGCAATGGTTTTCTAGAAGATTTACACCGTAATTTTCACAAATTATTCATAAATATCAAAGGTATAAGGGTTGATAAATCGAATTTATAAACTGCTGGGTTCATAATTAATCTGACTTATATTGCAATCTGGTATTGACTTTTTTTGTCAGCAGCGTAAATTAAATACGAGAAGTCAAGTAATTAGTCGTTTTGATTGTATAAGCTGCGTATCTTAGTTATTATCTGTTACTATCTGTGTAAACCAATCCCATCTATACCACTCAGTAGTTTCAAAATGATATGCAACAAGCATATAAGTATCATGACGCCTGCTAGTTATTTAACCTATCGGCTTTCAATCCTGCCAATTTTATGGGTAAATTCCTGTAAAAATGACCTAAGCCTACATTAGCGTTTGTCCTATTATCGTTTGCTGTAACACGATATAACGTGGATGTAATCAAGCAAAATCACCACTTCTATCCCTAAGGAAGATCTATGAGTATCAGTCAGGCCATCGAAAAAGTTGAAGCTCGTTACGCCCATCAGCCCGAGTTTGTTCAAGCCGTTAAAGAAGTCGCCCTTACCATTGCTCCTCTCTATGATGCTCATCCCGAATACGAAACTCTAAAAATATTTGAACGTTTGGTAGAGCCTGATCGCGTGATTGGTTTTCGTATCAATTGGGAAAATGACAAGGGTGAAGTTGAAGTAAATCGTGGCTGGCGTGTCCAATTTAGCAACGCGTTAGGTCCTTATAAAGGAGGATTAAGACTCCATCCGACTGTCAATCAGTCCGTACTAAAGTTCCTAGGATTTGAGCAGATTTTTAAAAACGCATTGACTGGGTTGCCTATGGGCGGCGGTAAAGGCGGTTCAGATTTTGATCCCAAAGGTAAAACTGAAAGTGAGATCCGCCGTTTTTGTTATGCGTTTATGCGCGAGATGCATCATTATGTTGGTAAAGACATTGACGTACCTGCTGGTGACATTGGGGTAGGTGGCCGTGAAGTTAGCTATATGTTTGCTATGTACAAGAACCTTACCCATGAATATGGCGGTGTATTAACTGGCAAAGGCGTTGGTTTTGGCGGAAGTTTGATGCGTACTGAGGCCACTGGTTATGGTGCAGTGTATTTCCTAGAAAACATGCTAGCCATGCAAAATGAAGACTTCAAAGGCAAAAAAGTGCTGATCTCAGGCGCGGGTAACGTATCTCTACACGCTGCAGAAAAAGTATATATGCTAGGCGGTATAGCCCTCACTGTGTCAGATTCACAAGGCACTTTGTATGATGAGAGCGGCTTTAATCAAGAAAAAATCGACTGGCTTAAAGCGCAAAAAGCCAAAAGCAAACCGTTGGCCGATTATGTCGAAGTATACGGCGGCGAATGGCTTGCTAAGCAAAAACCTTGGCAGTTCAAAGGTGATATCGCTATTCCGTCAGCGACACAAAACGAGGTCGATGAAGATGATGCCAAGCTAATGGTCGAAAACGGTATCAAGTATATTGCTGAAGGCGCTAACATGCCATTGACAGCTGAGGCCATTGACTATATCCGTTTGCACCGCGTACATTATGCTCCCGGTAAAGCGGCCAATGCTGGTGGTGTTGCTGTATCAGGTCTTGAGATGTCGCAGAACTCAAAGCGCGAGTACAAAACCTTTGAGCAAGTTGATGAGCGTTTAAAAGTCATCATGAAAAACATTCATGATTGTGCTGCTGAAGCATCAGAACAGTATAATCAAACTGTGGATGGCTATATTGATTATATGGCAGGAGCAAATATCGTCGGCTTTAAGCGCGTCGCTGACGCCCTAGTCGCTTATGGTATCTTAAACTAAAACTTCATTATCCTTATACCGTTTATTTAATGCTTAATGGGTAAATGGTAGGGTTAAATTGCTCATTAGTCTCCTATATTTGTCTCAATACTGCCGCTATATATAGCGGCAGTATTTTTTTATGCAAAATATAGGCTAACGAGCAGGGGCGATCTCACTGATCTCTCACCGCGCTGAATAATTGGCTGTTCACTTGATACTCTATATTTACTATTACCCTTCAATAACAAATCATCAATTAAAATAATAGGGACGATAAATAAGGTTATATGGACGCTAAGCCCCTCATTTAATGACAATTTTACATTAATTACGTGGCGTTACACTATGTCTTGTTTATGTACATTTTTTCTATAACTTGTGAAATACCTTTCAGCTATGATGGCTTTCAACGAGATTAGGTAAAGCAGGTTATTGCTAAATATTAAACGTATAAAAGATAGAATACAAACAAGTTGCATATTAATAAAATACGATATGTTTAATAGTAGAATCAACAACGACAAATATCAAAAATTACAAATGATAAAAACCATAGATAGTAAGAAGCTATTCACTACAAAAAATACAAAGTTGTTTAATAATAATATATGTGTTGATCCTACTGCTCATAGTCAAATGACTGCAAAAATAGAAATGATTAGATTTCTATTTTTGCCTGACTTTTTTCTTAGCCAATGGACGAACACAGGAATCAATCATGATTATCACTGAAGTACACTGTGCTGCAAAATCTCCATTATCTATAAATAAGAATTTAATAAGACAAGAAGTTATGGGACAAAGCGTCATAGAAGAAGGTGCCATAAGGAGAGTTGGCATGAACATAAAAGAGAAGAATCAATCCTTTTTTATGCCTGATAAACCGAACAACATAACCAAATCTTATATCATTAAAAATAATATCACCAATACTCAGCATCTAAAAAAACTAGAGAATCAAACGGTAGATGTTCAGCCAACAAGTCAATTTAAAAATACCATCAAAGAAGCAGCTTTAAAAGAGCAAGAAACCCAAAGACATAAGACTTCCGCTAAAAATGCCGTTCTCGATACTCAAGCATCTATCCGTTTAAGTTTCCAATTGATGACTCGTGCTGAACCTGCAGCGATGGTTATCAAAACAATCAAATCGTTATTAGCTATCAAGGCCGACCATGATGAGATTCTCATCGTTGATAATAATAATACTGAAACGGCCTTATATGAACCGTTAGCACAGTTTTGTGCGAGTCTTGACCCTCACCATAATGTACATTTTTATCATGTTGATGCGGTCGCAGGCTTTAAGGCGGGCGCGCTGAATTTAGCGTTGGGTCTTATGGATCCTAATTGCAGTCATATAGTGGTGGTCGATAGTGATTATCAGGCATTACCCCATGCAAGAGCATCAATTGTAGGTGCTATTAAGCAGTATCCCAACCATGCATTACTACAATTTCCACAGTTTTATCGTGATGCAGGCCGTGTCGATATACATAGTGAGCTCAATCATTATTTTAATCATCATCTATATAGAGATTTTAATCGGTCACGTGCGCTGTCAACGGGTACTTATGCGGTGATTCGTCGTAGCGCACTGCTAAGCTTGGGCGGCTGGTCGGGCGCTTCTATTACTGAAGACGCGCAGATGGGAGTGCTGATGCACCGCTGTGGTTTGCGTAGTCAGTTTATACCTGAAGTGATTGCAACAGGGCTGCTGCCAAACACATTACATGATTTGATGAGTCAGCGTCGGCGTTGGATTTATGGCAATATGCAGGTGCTTAATACCTATTTTTCTATGGACTCGTTAAGTACGCTTATCACAAAAAACCTCAGTGAACGCTTATCTTATATGCGCGCGCACTTATCGCAGCTGAGTGCTTGGGTGAACTTTACAGGCATTTTTATATTGCTGCAGTTATTGACGCTACTTATCATTACAGGCGCTTTATTGTTTAGTGCCAGCTTGAATATTCATGCTTTGCTGGCGCCTCTATATATCGTCTATGCAAGTTATACGGTGTTCTTAGGGAGACGACTATGGGCATATATGCAGGATAATGCGCCGCTGAATCAACAAGTAAAAAACAGTCATGCATCACATTTGAAAAGCCGTTTACGAGCTTTTGCCGTGCATTTAAATTGTTGGGAGCTTGGCGCGTTATCATGGTGGCCGGTGCTTTGGGGACAAAAAAAACCGTTTATCTGCACACCAAAGCAAGATCACGTGCGTACTAGGAAGTCAGTTTGTATTGCCAATTTAATGGCATTGCCTAAGCTGTTGCTTATGATTAATATCACGACCGCTATCATTGTGTCACCGCTTTCTCCACTATATTCACCTTTATTATTTGGCTGTGCGATGAGCGTTTGTCTATTAAAATTATGGGCCACTAAAGTGATGCTAGACAATTATAGTTATGCTGAATATAAGAGTGCTAATGAGACTATTGTGATTGATAAATCTATTACTTATAAATTGTCTCAACCTCATATAGCTGGTCTTAGCAAGTCAAAAGAAGAGGCATCTTCATTCAAAGATGATAACGCTGTTAACTTTTAATCACGATACTATTCAACTGCCACTAAAAACGACAATTATTTAACTTATATTGGATCCGTTATGTTATCTAGCCCCACCAGTCGCGTGCCAAGCATGACTGATTATCATGTGACTCATGCGATGCAATCGTCTGCGTTACGTATCGCTATTATTGCCCATTCTTTATATCCAATTGCAGAGCCATATGCTGGTGGTCTTGAGATGATTACCCAGCTTATTTGCGATGAATTGGTGGCGCAGGGTCATGAGGTGCGGCTTTATGCCCACACTGATAGCCAAACGAGTGCGACATTAATACCATTTATGACGCGCGAGCAGTTTGAGGCGCTGGTATATGATAATGAGCACGACTCAGTCGGCATGAGCCGAGAGGAGTTGTATCAGTATTTGGTTTATCAGCAGGCCATGCGCGATATTATCAGCCGTGATGAGCAAGGTATGATCGATGTGGTACACAATCATAGTTTGCATCATATTCCGATGATGCTGGGTCAGGCCTTTGGCGCACGGTTTTTCACGACTTTTCATACACCGATTTTTCCACAATTACGCTTAGCGTTACTTACGTTACGCCAAGGGACGCAAACCCAGTTTACCGCGATTAGTAGTCATCAGCAGCAATTGTTCGATGAGTTTGTACCTTCTTCTGTGGTCTATAATGGTATTGATGTTCTGTCATTTACCGCCAATACCAAGCCGATCGATGATGAGGTGTACTTTTGGTACGGACGTATTTGTCCAGAAAAAGGCACGCATTTGGCCATGGAATATTGTAAAGCGGCTGGCAAGCGTTTGATAATTGCTGGGCCAAAAAGTAACAAGGAATATTTTGACCAATACGTCGCGCCGCTGCTAGAAGAAGATAACAATAGTGGCGAACCAGCATTGTTCAATTACGTCGGTCATCTAAGTAAAGAAGAAATTAATGAACACTTAAGCTACGTGACTGCTATGTTATTTACCAGCACGTGGGATGAGCCTTATGGCTTAACATTGGCAGAGAGCTTGGCTTGTGGGACGCCCGTTATCGGCTTTGATGTTGGTGCAAGTGCTGAGATTGTCACCCCCGATACAGGTATCATCGTACCTAAAATGGACAAAGAGGCTTTTATTCAAGCCTTTACTCACATTAAAAATATTTCACGCAAGGCATGCCGTCTGCGTGCCGAGCAGTTTTGTTCAGTAGCCACCATGGTGGATGGTTATTTGTATTTATATGAGCAGGCGCTACAAAGCAGTGAGCGTACTCAAACGCATTCTTTGTCTGTTTAGACAGTCCTTATTATTCAAGTGCTAGTGGTTGTCAAAAAATCAGACTGACTGGTATGACGACTTTATTATCATTTTTTAAACGCTAAACTTCAGGACATCTTTTATGCGTATTGGCTACTACGCTCATCACCATGGTTCAGGTCACTGCCGCCAAGCAGATAAATTGGCTGCGTTGTTGCCGCTTGAGTTGCGCGAGCGGATGACGGTTTTTACCAGTTTATCGACTGATGGTTATCGTTTTAGTAGGATAACTGATGAGCAAATTGTACGGTTAAACGCTGAGGATCAGTTGCCAGAGGATGTGCTGCCAGGACGAGCTGGAAAATATTGGCAACCAAGTAGCCTGCATTATTCGCCAGTAGGTAATAAGAATATTCAAAAGCGCAGTTGGCAGCTGATTGATGAGATCCGTAAGCGCCAGATTGATCTGATGATTATTGACGTCAGCGTCGAGGTTGCTACACTTTGCCGCGTCGCTAGTGTGCCTTATTTATACGTGAGACTGGCAGGCGAGCGCGACGATGAGCCGCACTTAAACGCGTTTGCTGGCGCGCTTGGGTTAATCGCTCCTTATCCAAAAGTGCTCGAAGCCGTGTCAACGCCAGACTGGGTACGCCAAAAAACGTTATATCTTGATTTCATGCCCAATAAGACAGGTGAGCTGTTAACGTTTAGCGCCTTTATATATCAGCTAATGAGTCTTACCACTGATAGCACTATTCATGAGCGGCTGAACTCACAGTTGGACGCTGTGAACAAGATAGATAAGAATAAAATAGTCACTGTCATTAAAGGCTATGGTGGGCATGATGCCATTGATGCCAAGTTACAAGAGCTACGCTATACGCTACCGAATGCATTGATTATATCGCTTGGACCTATTCATGATGAGGTGCGTGATTATGTTGATATTATTGCCCACGTAGATGAGGTGACGCCATTTATCGCTTATAGTGATTTGCTGTTAATGGCGTGCGGTTTAAACGGTATTGCGCAAGCCTATAACTATGCGACGCCGCTTGTGGTATTGCCCGATGAGCGTCCGCATCGTGAGCAAGAAGTTATGGCAGAGGCGCTTATTGAGCAAGGGCGTGCACTCAGCTGGGCACAGTTTATCGCTCACATGACAGATGAGAGCCATTCAAATGAATTTTTGACGGTTTCGTCTAATAAGTCAGGTTTGCACGGCCATCAATCTTATCAAGCTGCGCAAAACTTTATGGATAGTATGGTCGCTTATGAATCGGTGAAATCGTGGTTCCAAGATTGGTTATTGCCAACGTTAGCAATAAACGTTGAGATTTGAGGTTTTTTAGCTAAAACGATAGCCACTTTTAAATAAAATAAGCACAACTATTTTAATAGCATTATATCTTTTAAAATGAATTAGCTATAAAAAAACGGAAAACAATAATAATGATCCTCAATGAACCAGATGTCACTGCCAAAATCCTTCCTGTTAGCGCGCCTGTCAGTATTATTACGACCTGTTATGGACGTAATCGCCACCTTTATAACCTGCTAAGTAGCTTGGCAAAGGGTAGTGTCAAACCAAGCGAGATTATCATCATTAATGACGATGCGGAGGCTGAACATTTAGCGAAGTACGATTTAAATATTATTCAGATTCCAACAACTGAGAATGGACTCACGGACAGTGCTTCGTTTGATATCGGTCGTAATCGCAATCTTGGCGCCGCGCGCGCCACACATGATGCCATGATTTTTTTGGATGTAGATTGTATCGTCGCCCCAACCTTTATTGAGCAGCTATATCGTAAGCTACAAGTACATCCCAACGCCTTGTTGATGGGCCAGCCGCGTTATCTCACCCGTCCTTTGACACATGACGAAGGTAGTCAGCTACAACAAGGTACATTGGCGTCCGATACTTTAGACAAGTTATCTGTATTTAAC
>JARIAA010000139.1 GCA_029264635.1 Psychrobacter sp.
TAACGATGTCTTTGGTATCGGTAAACTCATCACCATTATTTTTGAAGAGACGGCTGAGCATCAATTGCGTCAACCAACGTTCATCACCGAATATCCTGCCGAGACATCGCCGCTGGCGCGCCGTAATGATGACAATCCTGAGATCACGGATCGTTTTGAGTTGTTCATTGGTGGTCGTGAATTGGCCAACGGCTTTAGTGAGCTCAATGATCCTGCTGATCAAGCAGAGCGTTTTCGTGGACAAGTCGCTGAAAAAGACGCAGGCGATGTAGAGGCGATGCATTTTGATGAGGACTATATCGAAGCCTTGTCTTATGGGTTACCTCCAACCGCAGGTGAGGGCATTGGTATTGATCGTTTGGTCATGCTATTTACTGACTCTGCTAGTATTCGTGATGTCATCTTATTTCCACATATGCGCCGTAAAGCTGATTAGTCATTAACCTGCTTTTAATTAATCTGCTTCATTAGGCAAACTTTCATTCTGAAACAGTAAGAAGCCAGACGAATGCGCTGGCTTTTTGCTATAATAAGCCTTTAAAATAAGTACTCTAATCACTTGGCACAATGGATAGCTATGTCGCAGCAATACCAAGTTCTAGCGCGTAAATATCGTCCCAAAAACTTCCATGAGTTGATTGGGCAAACGCACGTCTCGCAAGCGTTGATTAATGCAATTGATTATAACCGTCTACATCACGCTTATCTATTTACTGGAACACGCGGCGTTGGTAAAACAACGATTGCTCGTATTTTGTCTAAGTGTCTTAACTGCGAGACGGGCGTAACCAGTACGCCATGCGGTGTTTGTGATAATTGTGTGGCTATTGATCAAGGTCGTTTCATCGATCTTATTGAGATTGATGCCGCTTCACGTACCAAGGTTGAAGACACACGTGAGCTACTTGATAACGTCCCTTATGCGCCAAGCCAAGGCCGCTACAAAGTGTATCTTATTGATGAGGTACACATGCTGTCCACGCACAGCTTTAATGCGCTCCTTAAAACATTAGAAGAGCCACCTGATCACGTTAAGTTTTTACTTGCGACCACTGATCCGCAGAAGCTCCCGATTACTATTATCTCGCGCTGTTTACAGTTTGTGCTGCGTCCTTTGCCGCAGACACTACTTAGTGAACATTTGGCAAACGTCTTGACTCAAGAGCATGTCGCCTATACACAGCCTGCACTGTGGCAGCTGGCAAGCGCCGCAAAAGGATCTGTACGTGATGCACTGTCTTTGACCGATCAGGCGATTGCTTTTGGTCAAGGTGCACTTGATGATGTGACGGTCAACGCTATGCTAGGCTTGATTGATGCCGCTGACTTAGTAAGCTTAATTACAGATATTTATAACCATGACAAGTCAGCTGTTGCTGCTCACATTGAGCAGATGCGCGCGCAAATGGTCGATGCGACCAGTATGTTTGATGGACTGGCTGAGCTGTTGCACCAATTGGCATTGACGCAACTATTACCTGAAGTTGCGCTCAATGTAAATGAGGCGCAAGCACAGAATATTGACGTACTTGCCCAGCATATTAGCCCTGATGTTTTGCAGCTGTATTATGAAATTGTGGTACAAGCACGCGAAAGCATCAAGCTTGCCAGTACGCCTATGCAAGCACTTGAGATGTGTATCTTACGTCTACTAGCGTTTCGCCCATTACCTATTGATGAAGTCTTAGCATCTCCTTCAATAATGGGCTCAACTGATATGTCAGGAGCTGGTATTTCTGTAGGACATGTTGCATCATTGCATGAACCGCAATCTTATAATCTTGATAGTGTTAGTAATGTTGATGAGCAAGTTGCTATTAGTGAGGAAGCTAATGATAGCGTTGAGCAAAATGCCATAACGGTGACGAACAATGAAGACCATTTCTTGGAAAGTACATTTTCAATAGATACAGCCAATGAGTATCAGTCTATAAACATTGCTGATACCAATACGGTTATAGACAATTTTTCTGACTTACCTGAAGTTTCTGAGTCATCAATTAACGAGAACGTAGAGCCTGAACCAGTTTCTAAGCCTGAACCAGTTTCTGAGCTTGGTCGAAATGATTCTCAATTAGTCTCGAAATTAAATGATCCGCGTACCCTATTACGTTGTCCACCACAGGAGCTTACAGGCGACTGGACACCAGAGAAATGGGATTATTGGCTACAAGAAGCGCGCGAAGAGGGGAGTTTAGCTCAAGATGAGCTGGCCCTGGCGCGTCAAGGTATGATGACAGGTAGCTGCAATGGTAAGGCGATATTTGTGACCGGTGTCGATAGCACGCATATGCAAGCTACCTTCCAAGAGCTGGCTGCAAAATTACAACAACAATTCCCACAGGCGGATATCAGCTTACAAGTAGACCGTAGTGTGATGCAAGACGAGGACAAAACGCCTGAGCGCCGTCAGCGCCAGCGGGTCGCTCAAGCGACCTCGGTTGCAGAAACCATGTTACTTGAGTCGCCTGTCATGCAATATCTTCTGACTCGTGGGGAAGGTAAAATGGGTAAAGTTAAGTTGATTTGATAAAGAAAAATATACGTATCTGTAAGTTATGGATAGTACAAATAAATTGACTGCCGATGCCCTAACGAATTAAAAGAGTAAGATAATATAGGACAACCTCATATTCAATCTTTATACCTTCACTTAACATTCTCATAGTTGGCAACGTTAATATTTATTAAACAGTAAACGAGAGTGCTTCTTGAGATTTAAAATAATAAAATCCATGTCAGATGTTTGCGTCTAACAACAAATTATCATAGTCAAACGCTAAGCCTTTGATAAATATAGATTTATTAAGGAGTAAAAACAGATCATCATGGCATATGATGTTATGAAAAAATTACAAAGTCAGATATACTAGTTAAGTTATATTAAAAATTAAAAATCTGTTTAGGTGTTACTATGTTAGATAATTTACGCGGTATGGCCGTGTTCGCTAGTGTGGTCGGGCATGGCTCTTTTAGTGGCTCAGCCCGTGAGCTTGGTATTACAACCAGCGCAGTTAGTCAACAAATTCGATCATTAGAAAATGAATTGGGCGTGGTGCTATTGCACCGCTCTACTCGCAAGCTGAGTTTAACCGAGGCTGGTGAGAGCTTTTATGGGGCAGCAAGAGACGTAGTCAGTGCGGCTGAGCAAGGTAGAATCAAAGTCAATCAGCTGCGTGATGAGTTAGCAGGTAGTTTGCGTATTGCGACTACCCCTGAGCTTGGGGTCAATCATATTTTACCAGCTTTATCTACATGGATGGCGGCGCACGATGATTTGAGTATTACTTATCTTGCAGACAATCATTATATTGATTTGATTGATGAGCGCATCGACATTGCGATACGTATGAGTCCGACGATGAATGACTCTACATTAAGCAGTCATCCATTGACCGATGTACGCCAAATTTTAATTGCGTCGCCGCAGTATCTTCGTCAGCATAAAAAGCTTGAAAGCCCTAAAGACCTTGTGGATCATCAGCTGATTTGTATTGATATCATGAAAGACTCTAGTCAAGTCGATCTGACGCAAACAGAGACGGGCAAAAAAACACGCACAAAAATGAATTCTCGTATTCATACTAACAATGTTTTTATGGCGACTACTTTGGCCAAAGAAGGACATGGTTTGGTTAGAATGATGGAGATGGATGTCAGAAAAGAGCTGGAAAATGGCGATTTAGTCGAAGTGTTGACGGGTTATAAACTGCCAAGCTTTGTACTGTATGCTGTTACTTTAAACCGCGAGCAGCAACCTGCAAAGATTACTCGCTGTCTAGAAGTATTAAAAAAATACTTTCACGCCTGTTAATGCGTCATGTAATCTAACTCAGCATTGCATAAAAACAGCCCCTACATAATGGTTTACCTAGGGGCTGTTTTTGATTAGCAACTTCGTAAAGAAATTTTAGTAAACAAGCTTTATAAAATATAAGCGGGTTATTTAAAGCACAGGCGTCAATACACTAATAAGACGCTCTACCAATTGTGTACTCTCATCGCGGCTCATGTTGAGCGGTGGCAATAG
>JARIAA010000198.1 GCA_029264635.1 Psychrobacter sp.
ACCATCAGCTTTACGGGTAGCACCTCCACTGGACGCGCTCTTATGAAAGAAGGCGCAGATGAGCTTAAACTGTTAGGTTTAGAGCTTGGCGGTAAAACCCCGCATATCGTTTTTCAAGATACCGATATTGATGCTTGTTTGCCTGTCGTTGAGAAGTCGCTTACCGTATTTACGGGGCAGTTTTGTATGACAGGTAGCCGCATTTTGGTCCATAAAGACATCGCTGATGAAGTGCGCGACAAATTATCAAAACGCTTAGAAAACGTCAAAGTCGGTCATGCAATAGAGAGCGGCAATGATATGGGCGCGATGATTGATAAGAACAGTGTGGAGCGCGTGAACAAGATGGTCGAGGCGGCTATCGACAAGGGCGCAAAGGTACTGGTTCGCGGTGGTCCCATAAACGATGGCAAGCTTACTAATGGCGCGTTTTATCAACCTACGTTGCTTGAGGTTGATGACAGCCAAGCAGATATTGTGCAACAAGAAATCTTTGGTCCTGTGCTGACTTTGCAAGTCTTTGACACTGAGCGTGAAGCGATTGAGATGGCCAATGCGACCGAATACGGTCTGTCAGCGTGTATTTGGACCAAAGATCTAGATAGATCGTTCCGTGTGGCCCGTGAAGTTGAAGCTGGCACGATTTGGTTTAATGATTGGGCGGTCATGCGTGATGAGTTTGAAGAGGGCGGTTATAAACAAAGTGGCGTGGGTCGCCTGCGTGGTCAGTCTACGCTTGAGGACTTCATTGAAGTTAAGCATATCGTCTTGCAACATGGTATTGTTGGCCAGTAATCAAAGCGATAGCTTAACTTAAAAGAAATTCAAGAATGACAAACGTTAATGTTTGTCCTTTTTTTAAGTGTCAAATGTCAAGTATCAAACTTACCATTGAAGGGAAGTGCTTGCATTGTTATCATGACCCATTAAAATGCTATCACGACTACTTTTAATTGAAAGGTTGGTAGTAAGCCAATAGCTGTCATCTTTGAGCCGACCGATCTTGATTCAACTGCGTATACTACCTATGACTTTTGCACTTCATCGACTCTACTCCTTTCGTCGCTGCCCTTACGCTATGCGCGCACGTCTCGGCATCTTATTTGCCGAGCTGCAAGTAGAGCTGCGAGAGATAACGCTAAAAAATAAACCGCCTCAGATGCTAGCAATCAGTCCAAAAGGCACGGTGCCTGTTTTACAGCTCACTGATGGTACTGTGATTGCAGAGAGTAGAGAGATAATGGAATGGGCACTTGATCAGCAAGATTTGCAGGGATTGCTTGATGCTAAAGTTTTGCACAATGCCAATGCGCTGATCGACCAAAACGACGACGAATTTAAATATTGGCTGGATCGCTATAAATACGCTGACCGCCATACAGGGATGACTCAAGAAGAGTATCGGGTACAGGGTGAAGCCTTTTTACAAGTTTTAGAAGAGCGGCTTACTAAAAATCTTTATTTGCTAGGAGATAGTATAACGATTGCTGATATTGGCATTATGCCGTTTGTGCGCCAATTTGCGCATGTGGATCGCGATCTTTTTTATAGTCTACCGTACCCACATTTGCAGCAGTGGCTGAAGCACTGGCTAGTACATCCTCTCTTTTTGCAGGCGATGACTCAGTTTCAACCTTGGCAAGCAGACGATGCTATAGTGCTCTTTCCCGCTTAATACTAAATAACTACTGAGCACCTGCGTGGATATCAGCGCGTTACATATGGATTGTAAATCCTATGTCTAATCGATTGACCTCATAAAAATTAAAAAATCTAAATCTACGCGTTATATAGTTTTTCGAAGTTTCATAACAGTGATTCATAAATAACATTCATTATAAGGCATATTGCTATGCAAGAAAGACACAACCCTATGCAACAAACGCAAAACGCTGTAGAACACAGACCTGTATTCATGCCTAGAGTCAACAGTGACAATCTGGTAAAGACAGATATGGTGAGATTTGAGCGGCACGTGGGGTTTGCCAGTCGACAAAAGAAAAAATCTATCAACGATATGCATCAAGTCATTCGCAAAAAGTACGGGTTCAATCACGTCTTAGAGCTATCAAGTAAATCTGGTAACAAGTTAAGTTTTTTGCTAAGTCCGCTGAGCTTAAAACTCACTAATGAGCACAATGGCAGGGCATATAGTGTCGAAAATGCCTTTCAAGCCAGTAAAGTTTTTGAGCATGGAGGCCCTTACCTCGATTTGCTAAGCGTCCCGCCAAGACAAGCTAAAAAAGACGAGCGCTTGCAAGGTTCGGGTGAGCTCATTGGCTATGATTATTTTGGGATGTAATGGAGCGTTGAGCCATTATCAGCGTTTTATGATTGTCTGTATGTGAATGCTCTCAAACAAAACATGCAACTGCATGAAGACGTCATGCAATATCAAGCTTTTACAGATATGGAGTTCAATCATAAAAAATCTATCCATTGTCCAGCTTATGCACTAGCGATGTTTGTGGCACTCAATAAACGCGAGTTGCTCGATAACGTTGAAGACCCAATGGTTTTTTATGACTTATACCATGATTTTAAAGTAAGTAATACCGCAAATTCTTTGGAAGGCGGTTGGGTATAAAAAAAGCACCGAACCTGCAAGGCTCGGTGCTTTTTTATTTCATAAATTTTTTCTAGTTTAAAGCTATGGTTTACAGCAACTCTTTACGTAGCTGCGCGGGAGACTTGGGCGACAATAAGGTAGGGGCGACGTCGAGCACGGTTTTTGCGCCAGTTTCACCAGTTTGATTCATCTTATAAGCGGCGCGGGCGTAGGCTACGAGCACGCTTGCGGTAAACTCGGGGTTACTGCCAAGCTTTAATGAAAACTCTAATACTTGATTGTTCTGCTCATTATCGATGCCGCTTACGCCACTGCGAATGACAAAACCGCCGTGAGGCATCTCGTGGTGCTCACGCTCAAACGTCTGCTCATCAATAAAGTGTACCGTGGTGTCGTAGTCAGCAAAGTAATCAGGCATAGTCACGATGGTGTCGCGCACGGTATCGGCATCAGCGTTATCTTCTAGCACAATATAGCATTCGCGGGTGTGCTTCTCACGGGTGCTAAGGGTTGGCTGCTTGCCGCTACGAACTTGTGCCATAGCAGATTCTGAAGGAATAGTATATTGCACGCCAGATTTGACGCCGTCCACGCGGCGTACCGCATCTGAATGTCCTTGGCTCAAACCTTTACCCCAAAAGGAGTAGGTTTCACCAACGGGCAAAATAGCTTCACCGTATAAGCGGTTGATAGAAAACAGACCAGGATCCCAACCGACGGACAACATGGCGACTTTGTTGGCCTTTTTGGCAGGCGCATCAAGGGCGGCAAAGTACTCAGGAATCTTAGCGTGAGTATCGAAACTGTCAACGATATTAAATAAACCAGCGAGCGCTGGGCCCTGCTCAGGCAGATCAGACTTAGAGCCACCACATAAGATCAGCACATCTATATCGTCTCTATATTGGGCAATATCGTCCATCGCGTACACAGGCACGCTATTATCAATCAGGGTGACGGAGGCAGGAGCTCGGCGGCTGAATACACCGACTAATTGCATGTCTGGGCTTTGCTTGATGGCGGCCTCTGCACCGCGGCCAAGGTTGCCGTAACCGGCGATGGCGACTCTGATTACTGGGGTCATTATATTAGCCTTACGTTAATGTGGCGGACAGTCGTTACTGCTGATAAGATACGTATCAGGTGGCACATGCTATGTAATTAACACGCAGTAAGCTGAACCATAATAAATGGATGATCTATAGAAATGGCATCTATTTTAGAGGATTATCTTTACAAGTGATAGGGTGCTGTTACACTAAATTTGGACGGTGTTTAAAGATGTACAGCACAAAAAAAGCCCCACTACTTATAATTAAGTAGTGGGGCTTTAAATGCTTTTTCAAGCTATATTTGGAGCGGGAAATGAGATTCGAACTCTCGACCCCAACCTTGGCATGGTTATGCTCTACCACTGAGCTATTCCCGCTAAATCATCGTTTAAATAACATCAGATGATGAAGGCGTATTATACGCATTTTTTTATACCTGTCAATAGACCTCACGAAAAAAGTAAGAATTAGCAAGACAGACATGTCATTCACCCATTGATGTATGATATAAAAGATTTTTATAATACGCATTCCAAAAGCTTTATGAGCTATAAATAAGCTGGTATGCGCATTTATGAAGCATTTTTAAGTGTTTAAATAATCAATATTTTTATAAAAATTATTCTTAAGGATAATCGTTATGAGCCAACAATATACTATTGCCGATTACTTATTTGATCGCATCGCTGAGGCGGGTGCAACTGAGATATTTGGTGTCCCTGGTGATTTTAATTTATCGTTTTTAGATAATATTATCGACTCTGATAAACTGCGCTGGGTTGGTAATACCAATGAGCTAAATGCAGGCTACGCAGCTGACGGTTATGCACGTGAGCGCGGGTTTGCAGCGATGGTCACGACGTTTGGGGTAGGAGAGCTGTCAGCGATTAATGCCACGGCCGGCTCTTATGCTGAGTACGCGCCTGTATTACATGTTGTGGGTGCTCCTACGATGGCGCAGCAGGAGTCAAAGCGTCGTATCCATCATACTTTAGGAGATGGTGTATTCAATCACTTTATTAAAATGGTTGAGCCTGTCACGGTGGCACGCGCGCAAATTACCTCAGAAAATGCGGCATCTGAGATTGATAGAGTCATCCGTTTGGTACTTAAAAAGCATCGTCCAGGCTATTTAATGTTATCGCCAGATGTAGCAAAATTGCCAATTTATCCGCCAACGACTAAGCTTGATGATAGCCAAGAAGATATCACAAGCCAAGCGGCGCTAGCAGATTTTAAGCAAGCATTGATTGAATTTTTACCAAATAAAACTACGACGTTGATGGCAGATTTGATGGTGCATCGTTTGGGGTTGCAAGACCATCTCAAAGCCCTAATTGCTGATACTGATATCCCTTATACGACGTTGTCGTGGGGCAAAACCTTGCTTGATGAAAACAGTGAGCGCTGGGCAGGTACTTATGCTGGTGTCGCATCCCGTCCCGTCGTAAAAGATGCCGTCGAAAATTGCGAGTGCTTAATTAAAATCGGTGTGCAGTATACTGATACGACGACGGCAGGATTTAGCCAAGATATTAATGAGCAGGTGGTCGTTGATTTGCATTATGAGCGCGCAACGATTAGCGGCCAGAATTTTGCCCCGATTGCGCTGAAAGATGCGCTGCAAGCGCTGCATGAAGTGATGACATCAGGGATTGAGATTACGCCCAAGCCGTTGTGCGCGCCCGTCAAACCACACAAGCAGCACGGCACCGATGAAGAAGCCATTCGTCAAGATGATCTGTGGCATATTATTGCAGATCATTTGGATCATAATAATTTGGTATTTGCTGATCAAGGAACGGCCTATTTTGGTATCAGTGATGTGCGTCTACCCGAGGGCGTGACGAGTTACGGGCAGCCAATGTGGGGCTCTATCGGTTATACCTTGCCAGCAAGCTTGGGTGCTGCGATTGCCTCACCGCATAAGCGCAGTGTCTTACTGATTGGTGATGGCTCAGCGCTACTAACGATTCAAGAGTTAGCAGTGATGATAAAAGAGGGTATTCATCCTGTCATCGTACTCGTCAATAACGATGGTTACACAGTCGAGCGTGCAATTCATGGTGAAAATCAGCGTTATAATGATATCCCAGCGTGCAATTGGCACTTAATGCCGCAAGCGTTTGGTGCTGATGACAACAATAGCTTGGTGCTCAAAGCCGAAACTGCGGGTGAGCTAAAAGCTGCGCTTAAAAAAGCAGCGATGACGACCGATAAGATGGTATTTTTAGAAGTAATAACGGACAAACACGATATCCCGCCTTTATTGGTTGATATTAGTGAAGCGCTTAAATAGCTGATGTGAATAGTTAGTAATTTAAGTGTTGTCCACATAACGCCCTGTAAAGGGATCGAATGGTAAACTACAAAAAGTCCCATTCAATAGCAAAAATTGAATGGGACTTTTTTACTAATAGGGCATAATATCAATTCTTAGCCAACGTAGAGATTACTTTGAATATTATTCTTCATATGCAAAAGACGCGGCGCAATGTCCTCTTCTAGCTTGGTGCGACTAAGCATAAAGCTTGGTGCTCCGCAGTTAAATGTCAGTAAGCCTTCAGTAGGATGCATGATGGCAGTGGCGACAGCATTGACGTCTTTTTGCCATTCACTGATCGAAAAACAATACCCGTAATCTTCATAATCTTTGAAAGCTTTATCCAGACCTCGTCTGATCTTTAGCCAATCGTCTTTGTACTTACTACGAATCGCATTAAGGATAAATTCTTGCTCCGCAGGCGGCATGCTGGCGAGGCACGCTCGTCCCATCGAACTTAAGTGAATAGGGAGGTATGAGCCAACATTGCGTCGCATGGTAGTTGTGCCAGCACCTTGCACCACGTTTAGATATACCATCATCAAACGATCACGGGTTGCCATGGCGACCGCACTGTTCGCATAATCGGCTAGCTCTTCCATGTAGGGAGTGACTAGATTATTGATAGAGATGTTCGCCATCATGGTATAGCCAAATCCTAACACCCCTGCAGAGAGCTGATATTTACTACTGTTTGTCGATTGCTTCAGATATCCTAGTTTGACCAAAGTATAAGTAAGGCGAGTAATCGTTCCTTTAGGCAAGCCTGTCAGTTGACTCAAATCCTGATTGCCAAGATAGGGACGCTGAGGGGTAAAACAACGCAGCAGCTCAAGCCCGCGGGCCAAAGCGGTCACAAACTGCCGATCGTTTTTGTCCTTCATATCGTTAATAGGCTCTAACAGCTCAATGTGGGTGGTATCATGCGCATTTTCATCTGCCAGAGTTTTAGTAGTCATAAATAGTTTATTGGTCTCAATTAAGTTCATAGGAATAGGATAAGAGTTCTATATCAAGGTATCTTATAGGGAAAACTCTTAATAATGCTATTATAAGCTATTTCGCTATGCGGTATATACACAATGCTATTGCGCTTTTTGTGGATCATACTGTTGTTCTTTAATGAATAAAGTCGGAATAAGACCGCATAAGAAGTACGCGCCTGCCATCAGTAATAAACCTGCGCCGATAGAGTTTTGCATCGCAATATAACCAATTGCAAGAGGGGCAACAGCTGAGCCGATACGTCCAATATTGTATGATCCACCCATCGCAGTACCTCGAATAGCGGTAGGAAAGCTTTCTGTTAAATAAGTGGCATTGATAGCATAGGGGATACCATATAAAAACCCAAAGGTTATCATTAACCAACCAATATTTTCTGGAGTGTGCATATAGATTAACACGGGAATAAATAGCGCAGTACCCATCGTCCCAAAAGCAAAGACTATCTTACGACCAATCTTATCAGCCACTAAACCCGCCACTACCTTTGCAAACATCATGGTCAAGTAGGTACCTGCCATGTATAGCGCCATTTCCTTAAATTTAATGCCCAATTCAGTCTCTAGGTAAGAAGGTAGCCAGTTACTAACGCCAAAATAACCGAATAACAAAAGCCCTGAACTCATCG
>JARIAA010000282.1 GCA_029264635.1 Psychrobacter sp.
CAGTATCAGAACAAATATTTCTGGATAATTAAAACGAGAGACCTTTTGATTTTCTAAAAAGGTCGGAGATTTTAATCTTCCAGAAATAGGCATACGGAATGGTCACTTGGATTAAGAAATTAAGAAAAGGAAAAGATGAGACAAATAAGAATAAGATAGTGATATTTGATACTGGTTAACAAAATCTAATAACCCTAGTTAATGTAGATATATAATATAGATTATCGATGAATAAAAAAACACCATTCATCGTCGATTGCTACCTACTGTAGCAAAAGTAATGAACGGTGCTTTACATGTAACAACAAATACAGCTATGTGACTATTAAATTCCAATTACATTTGCCAATCAAACGGCATCTGATGATGACCACGCAGTGCTATCATCAAAGTTTGCTGCATTTGTGCCAACACTTCTTTAGTATAAGGTATCGCAGGTACACCCCATACTGGGTTTGGCCACTGCATATCGTTTTGATAACGCACAATATGATGAAAATGCAGCTGCGGTACTTGATTACCAAGGGCAGCAACGTTCATTTTATCGGCTTGAAACGTCTTAGCAAGTTGGCTTGATAACCAACTTGATTCACGTAAAAACTGCGTTTGATCAGACTCCGATAATTCATATAGCTCTTTAATACCTGACACCCGCGGCACCAAAATTAACCAAGGAAATTGGCAATCATTAATCAAACGACATGTCGATAGAGGAAAATCACCCACTAAAAAACTATCGGCAGCAAGCTTAGGATGTAGTTGGAACATAATGACGGCTTCTCTTGTTATAAAACATCAAAAAATAAGTAAACAGATAAGATGGCGTTATTTTATCAGTTATCGATCAGATAAAATAGCGCCATTACCCATTCCCTTTGTCTGACTACCAAACCCCAATGGTCATCAACTACATCATGCGGGCTCAGCTACCATATGCTCGCTAAAATAGCTTAGCAGATCTTGGATGGCAGCGACTCGCTGCTCGGGCGTTTCAAGCTTATCCTTATCGCTATAGCGAATACCTGAAGCCCCATTCATACGATAACGCTGACCATCAGATTGAATCAGTTTAATGATGGCTAAAGCATCAACCGGTGTATCAGGCGCAAACTCCAATGTCATACTATTGCTCTTGGCATCAATTTTATTGATTTTAAGCGGCTCTGCTTGCAGGCGCAGCCTATGAATCGCGAATAGCTGCTTAGTTTGATCAGGCAATGTCCCAAAACGATCTATCATCTCAGTACGAATGTCTATCAAGGCCTCAAAATCATCAGCATTGCTAATGCGCTTATAAAACAACAAACGCTGATGGACATCGTGCAAGTACTCTTCTGGTATGAGCGCAGAGCTATGCAAATTAATCTCACTAGTGAGCGACAATGGTGTATTCAGATCAGGCTCTTTGCCAGCTTTGATAGCTTTAGTTGCACGCTCTAGCATATCCATATATAAACTAAAGCCAATTGCCTGCATATTACCGCTTTGCTGCTTGCCCAGTATCTCGCCTGCACCGCGAATCTCTAAATCTTCACTTGCCAGCATAAAGCCTGCGCCCAGTGTATTAGCGCGTTCGATCGCATGTAATCGGCGCTTGGCATCACCTTTTAGACCTTTGAGCGATGGTACCAGCAAATAACAATACGCTTGATGATGACTGCGACCAACGCGCCCGCGCAGCTGATGTAGCTGCGCCAAACCAAATTTATCCGCACGCTCAATAATTATGGTATTGGCATTGGGTACGTCGATACCCGTTTCGATAATCGTCGTGCAGATTAATACATTGAATTTTTTATGATAATACTGCTGCATGATTTGTTCAAGTTGGCGCTCTTGCATTTGCCCATGAGCGACCCCTACCCTCGCTTCTGGTACAAGCTCACGAATAGTTTCTGCCATGCGCTCAATACTGGCCACATCGTTGTGTAACAGATACACTTGTCCGCCGCGTAGCAATTCGCGCAAAATAGCCTCTTTCATTAAGGCTTCTGTTTTTTGCATGACAAAGGTCTTGATAGCTAAACGGCGCGCAGGAGGGGTTGCAATAATCGACATATCACGCATACCAGATAACGCCATGTTAAGCGTCCTCGGTATAGGCGTTGCAGTCATTGATAGGCTATCGACGTTAGTTTGAATGGCCTTGATGCGCTCTTTGTGGCGTACGCCGAAGCGATGCTCTTCATCGACGATCATTAATCCTAAATTGGTAAACTTCACATCAGGCTGTAAAAGTTTATGCGTACCGATGACAATATCAACTTTACCAGCCGCTAAGTCTGCCAATACAATATCTTGATGCTTTTTACCACCGAAGCGCGATAAGGTTTCGATACGAACTGGCCAATCAGCAAAGCGGTCTCTAAAATTATCTTCATGCTGACCTGCCAGCAATGTAGTTGGCACCAATACTGCCACTTGATAGCCTGCACTGACGGCAATAAAGGCTGCTCGCATCGCCACTTCTGTCTTACCAAAACCGACATCACCACATATGAGACGATCCATTGGCTGATTTTGCTTCATATCGTGCATGACCGCATGGATGGCATTGGCTTGGTCTGGCGTCTCTTCAAATTCAAACTGACTGGCAAATAACTCATACTGTGAGATATCAATTTTAAAATGAATACCAACTTTGGCTTCACGCCTCGCTTGCATGTTAAGAAGCTCCGCTGCCACATCATGTATTTGCTGTAACGCTTTTTGTTTGGCCTTATCCCATTTACCACTACCGATCTTATGCAAAGGCGCCAGTGCAGGATCGCCGCCACTGTAACGACTAATCATTTGCAAATTAGCAACAGGCACGTAAATACTGGCATCGTCAGCATATTTTAGATGGATGAACTCTTGCTCACCATTACCGACATCTAGAATAATCAAACCATTGTAGCGGCCAATACCATGTTCAATATGGACAATTGGACTGCCTTGCGTCATCTCAGTGACGCTTTTAACCAAGAACTCTTCTGATACACCACTTTGGCGGCGACGGCGTGTTTGCAGTACTTGTCTACCAAACAGCTGGGTCTCACTAATCAGCACCAAACGTTCAGGTACATAGACACCGCGCTCAATCGGTGCAACTGTAAGACCCACTTGAGGTTTGCTATTGAGACTTTGATCAGTTTTTTTATCATCTGCCAAAAACTCTTTGAAACTGGCATAGGGTTTTACGTCTATTTTACCTTTGAACAGCTCAATTAGGATCTCACGGCGACCTGCGGTTTCAGCGACGATTAAGACAGGTGTTCTTGTTTCTGATTGCAGATGTAAAAAATCTAACAATTCTGCTAAGGGCTCTGCTTTTTGATGATTAACTGACAGCTGTGGCGGCGCCTGTGCGCTGAGCGTGACGATACCTTGCGGCTGATTGATGGCAGCATTAGTAGGATTCTGCGCCGTGACTTGCGCAGGATCAATAGCTGCTCCATCTGTCCGAGAGGCAAGCTCTTCGCGCGCACTTAGTATGATTCGTGGGTACTGGTTTAACTGCTCATTAAGGGTATTGGATAATAAATACAATAGCTCAGGCGCAACAATGGGTTTATCAATGTCGTGGCGACGCTCTTCGT